>JANNBU010000475.1:0-1994 GCA_031385805.1 Ferruginibacter sp. | reverse complement strand
AAATATAAAAAAAATTTTTTTTAAAAAAAAAATTTTTTCAGTTTTGGCGGGCTAACCATTAAATTTTTCTTTTATACATCTAATTTAAATCCGACCCCCCCTATCACGACCCTATCCGAAATGAAAAATAATCAGTGAATCAGTGGAAAAAAACGTTTATGATTTCTTTTTAAAATCCCCCCGCTTCCATGCCTTAATAAATTCATTCCACGCAAATGGATTGAAGATGTTTTGCGGGGCAACCTGCCCGGAGTAGTATAATTTATTGGCACTTTGACGCAGGTATTGATTGGAAGCCTCTCTTCCATCTGCCGGTAAACTTGACATGAGCAATCGCCTGGTGGCGGCATTGGTGTTACTACGGGCAATACTTATATCATCATCGGGAACATTTGTATTGGCAAAATCCCTTTCAAACTGTTGACGGCTGATACGTGGTTTTATAATTGTTGCAGGTAAAAAAACGGTGTCGTTTACCATTAGCTGGATAATGCTGTGCTGGTTTCCCTGCAATTCTTTTGGAATACCTACCAATTGGGATTTGTACCCTATGCTCGAAAACTCAACCTGGTCGCCTTTAATGACCACAATGCTAAAAACCCCGCGTTCATTGGTAATGGTTCCCCTGTTTTGCCCTTTTACAACAATACTTACTGCGGGAATGCCCTTCAGGCTGTCGGCGGTCATTACCACGCCATACAACTGAACAACGGAATCTTTAAAACTTTCAAACTGGGCCTTTGCTGCAACGGGGAAAAGAAAAGCAAGCATAAGAATGTATCGTACAGTTTTTTTCATGCTTTAGCAGCTGATATTATTTGTTTTTTGCCGCTCAATGGTATTCAGTACAAGAGTGCGACGCAAGAATGCTTAATAGATATTCAAATGTTTGCTACCAAGATAACAACATTTCGTAAATGATAAACAAAGTAAGGACTTCAATGGTTAATTTTGCAGTTAAGAAACGTTTTTTAACAAATAATTGAACGATGAACAACGAAGATATACTGAAAGCACTTGGGAATGTACAGGAACCCGACCTGGGTAAAGACCTGGTAACACTGAATATGGTAAAAGATATTGTAGTGGATGGAAATAAGGTTTCATTTACGGTTGTGCTAACAACACCGGCATGCCCGTTAAAAGACATGATCAAAAATGCCTGCATCAATGCCATAAAAATACTGGTGAATAAAGAGGCGGAAGTAACGGTGAATTTTACAAGCAATACGAGCAGCAACAGAATGGATGGTAAAACAATTTTAAGCGGCGTAAAAAATATCATTGCTGTAGTGAGTGGCAAAGGTGGTGTTGGTAAAAGTACTGTGGCCGGAAATTTAGCACTGGCCTTAAGTGCAGGCGGCGCAAAAGTTGGTTTGATGGATGCAGATATTTATGGACCCAGTCAGCACATCATGTTTGGCATAAGAGGAGAAAGACCGATGATGAAAGAAGATGGCGGAAAAGGTTTGATCGTGCCGATAGAAAAATTCGGTATCAAAATAATGAGTATTGGTTTGCTGATAGATGAGAAACAGGCTGTGATCTGGCGTGGGCCAATGGTAAGCAGTGCGATCCGCCAGTTTGTAACGGAAGTAGATTGGGGTGAACTGGATTATTTAATTATTGATATGCCACCCGGCACAGGTGATATTCATTTAACCATGGTGCAAACGGTACCGGTTACGGGCGTAATTGTTGTAACAACACCACAACTTGTTGCATTGGCAGATGCTAAAAAAGGCATTGCCATGTTTTCCCAGGCACAGTTGAAAGTGCCTGTGATAGGGCTTGTAGAGAACATGAGTTATTTCAGTCCCGAGGAATTACCTGATAATAAATATTATATTTTCGGGAAGAATGGCGGGAAGAATTTGGCAGAAGAATTTGATATTCCTTTCCTGGGGCAAATACCAATTGTAGAGAGCATTCGGGAAGGCGGAGATATTGGCATACCTGCCATGGTTGGCGATGATGCCATCACCAAAAAAGCA
>JANNBU010000064.1:0-8536 GCA_031385805.1 Ferruginibacter sp. | reverse complement strand
TACTCCACCCGGCACAGCACGTACATATTGTTCTTCTACATAAATGCGCATTGGGGTATTATAATAAGGACCTGTAGGGCTTAAAATGATCATGAATTTGTACCTGTCGCTTGGCTTTACACCGATCATCTCATCACTGCTGAACATAAATGGCCTGATATAGAGCGAATGGTCGTCTTTTGCCGGGATCCAGTTGCTATCAAGGTTTATAAGGGTACGCATCCCTTCCATAAAGATCTCTTCGGGTACCTGGGGCATTTGCATCCTTTCTGCTGAAATATTGAACCGCTTAAAATTATCCAGCGGCCTGAACATATGAGGCTCGCCCTTAGGGTTTTTGTAAGCTTTTATTCCCTCAAATATGGATTGTCCGTAATGAATTGCTGCTATAGAAGGTGCCAGTAAAAGAGGTTGATAAGGCTTTATTTCTACAGTTTTCCATTCACCATCCTCATAATCCACTTCCAACATGTGGTCGGTAAAATATTTTCCAAAAGGTATATTTTCAAGGCTAAGATCATTGAGTTTACTCCGCTCTACTTTTGTAATATTAAAATCGGCAGCTGCAATCATAATCGTTAATTTTACAGCAAAGAAACGAAAAAAACAACGGGTAAACGAACGTTTATATGAGTTTAGACAATATTCAACTCCCTCCTTTCCTGATCGGGGAATTGTACAAAAATTTCCTCGTAGATGCTGATAATCAGCAATTAAAACCTGAATTATTGGAAGGGAATAACTTGCTCTTCCTGGGTAAAAATCAAAAAAACATTTTATTGATCGTTCAGGAAGAAGATGCAGTGTATTTACCCGATAATGATCTGAATTTTCTGGTTGAGATCTTAAGTGCCTGTAAACTATCCCTTTCAGATACCGCACTCATTAATGTCTTTAAAAATAAGGAAGCAAACTACACATCACTGCTTGAAAAATTTAAACCGGTGACCATCCTTTTTTTTGGCATTGAGCCTGCAAAACTCGAATTTCCGTTGCAATTCCCCCATTACCAATTACAGCAGTACAATTACCAAACATACCTTAGTGCACCTTCACTGAGTGAACTGTCAGCCGATATTAACAAGAAGAAGCAATTATGGGTATGTTTAAAGAAATTATTCTCCATTTAAAGACCGGTTACAAATATGCATTCCATCATTTTCGCTACCAATAATAAAAATAAGGTTGAAGAGATAAGATCTGTATTGAAAGACATTTTTCAGATCATCAGTTTGAAAGAAGCCGGTATCGATATTGATATCCCGGAACCTTATGATACGCTTGAAGCAAATGCCCGGGAAAAATCAAATACAATCTATACACTCACGGGTAAAAATTGCTTTAGTGAAGACACCGGGCTGGAAGTAGCTGCATTGAATAATGAGCCTGGTGTTAGAAGCGCCCGCTATGCCGGTGATGACGGTAATTTTAAAAAGAACATTGAAAAATTATTGTTGAATTTAAGTGGCATTAATAACAGACAGGCGCAATTCAGAACGGTTATATCTTTAATGTTGGATGGAAAAGAATACCAGTTTGAAGGAATTTGTAAAGGAACAATTACCAATACAGAATCCGGCACCAATGGTTTTGGCTATGATGCTGTTTTTATTCCCGAAGGAAGTACAAAAACTTTTGCAGAAATGACCATGGATGAAAAAAATAAATTCAGTCACAGGCAAAAAGCCACGGCAAAATTTGTACAATTTTTAATTGAGTTCAATGGCAAGAATTAAACTGGCAATTCCCGGGAATATCATTGCATCGGTAATTATTCCTGTAAGGATCACCGATATCAATTACGGCAATCACCTTGGCAATGATTCATTGGTAAGCATTATACACGAATCAAGGGTACAATGGCTTAAACTAAATAATTATTCGGAATTAAATGTAGCGGGTGTTGGATTGATCATGAGTGATCTTGCCATTGAATATATCAGTGAGTCTTTTTACGGGGATGATCTGCAAATAAATATTTCCCCAGGAGAAATTACACGTGTAAGTTTTGAACTATATTATACGGTACAGGTTACCCGCAATGAAAAAACAATTTTAATTGCCAAAGCGAAAACGGGGATGGTGTGTTATGATTATGCGGGAAAGAAGGTTGCTGCAATTCCTGAGAAGTTAAAAGAGATTTTGGATGTCGTTTGAAGGTTTAAGGGTTTAAAGGTTTAAACCCTTAAACTTTTAAACCTTTAAACGAGATTTCTCAACCATTCCATATCCGCCAATTCTCTTCCGCCTGTATCTGCAGCATTTCCAAACCATTTTTTACTGCGGCACCTAATTGTTTTCCGGAAGCTAAAAACTTTGTTTCTACAGGCCGGTAAACAAGGTCGAACAAAATATTTTTTTTATTCAGGAAATGATAAGGCAGTAATGGCTGTTCAGCTTCATTTGGAAACATGCCAACAGGTGTACAATTTATTATAAGCGGGTGGTCGTTTATGATATGTTCATCAACAGCATGGTAATTGATAAACCCTTCTGCCCGGATCTCATTTCTTGTAACAACCAAAAATGCTATTTGTAATTTATTCAGCACGTACTGAACCGCTTTGGATGAACCACCCGACCCTAATATCAATGCTTTTGTGTGATGCTGCTGCAACAAAGGTTTTAAGGACCTTTCAAAACCAATAACATCGGTATTGTAACCGGTAAGTTTGTTTGTTGTAATTTTTATGCAATTAACAGCGCCGATCTTTTTTGCTTCTTCATCTACATCATCTAAAAAAGCTATCACTGATTCTTTATATGGGATAGTTACTGCAAGACCTTTAAGATCTTTTACAGTTGAGATCAAAAAAGGGAATTCGCTGATCGCTGATAAAGGATATAATTCAAACCGGCAATCGTCCAGGTTTTCTTTCTCAAATTTTTCTGTAAAATATTTTTTTGAAAAAGAATGACCCAGCGGGTTTCCGATCAAACCATATACATTCATCAGGTTGTTTCTTTATCCAGGTATAAATTAAAAGTATCTCCTCTCAAACCAATACGCATAGCTTCCAAAGGAATTACTTCTGATGGAGCAATATTTCCAAGGTTTACATTACAACCAATCAATTCGAGGAAATATAATTGCTGTGCTTTTTGAGGAGCTTCCCAGATTATTTTTTCCTCGGGTATTTGTGTCAATATCTCCTGCACCAATCCTTCCCTTACTTCACCACTGCCGCGGTAAATACCAACATTACCGGCTTCTCTTGCTTCTGCGATCACATAAGTGGAGCCGGCATTTAATTCTGAACGCATTAGTTCAATCCATTTATAAGGAGGAAGGATATGTGCGGCATCCTTACTACCTACTTCGCTCAGTACAACACCATGTTTGGTAAGTTTTTCAATGTATCCGCATTTTTCGGCGTGCGGAATGGTGATAGAGCCATCACTAACTTCCATATAACTCACCCCGAATTCCTTACACACTTTTATATAATCTTCAAACTGGTTCCTTATTAAAAATGCTTCAAACAAAGTACCTCCAAAATAAATGGCCATATCATAAGAACGATATACTTCTAATTTTTCTTTTAGATTAGGCGTTACATAAGCAGTTCCAAAACCAAGCTTGACAACATCTACATGCGGGTGACATGCGCTCATGAAATTTTTTGCTTCTTCTACGCTCAGCCCTTTATCCATCACCATGGTAATACCATGGTCACGTGGCTTTACGTTTCTCTGTGGGATCTGTGTCAGGTTAAAATTCATCGTGTAGCGTATTTTGCGGGCAAAGATATTCAATGCAGATTAAAATAAAACATAAAAACAGGTTGGATAGTGTTTGAGTTTGAAAATATTCGTCATTGCGAACGCAGTGAAGCAATCTCTATTACTAGCAAAATCCCTGTTAGATTGCTTCGTTCCTCGCAATGACGACTAATTTGAAATCGAAACTAATACACTATTACCGGTTGATATTAACGTGTTTTCTTCTTTTTGTATTTGGCAATGATCTCTACCACCTGCTGGTGCTGTAAAATAGCCGGGTTGATCTCTATGATTTGTTTGATGAGCCTTGGATTTACAGCCATACCATTTTCCAGGTATATCAATGCTTCTTTAGTTTTTCCTGCAGCAAAAAGGAAAATACTTTTATAAAAAATGAATACCGGTTTTGAATCCATCTGTTCTAATGCAAAGGATGAATATTCAAGTCCTTCTTCAAACAACTCACCTTTGTAAAGGCATTTGAGTAGCTCGATCCAGCCCAAAGTATTTTTAGGCCTTACCCTTACTACATTTCCAAAATAGGTGATGGCTTCATCTATATTGCCAAGTTCCATATAACACCTGCCGATAGCTAAATTAAAATCAGGCTGCATCTTATGCACTTTCAAAGCAACCTCAAGTACTTTTATCGCCTGGTTCCAGTTGCCTTCATTCATGTAAGTACAGGCGATCTTATAATGCATCTGGCTGTCTTCAGGATTTAAATGGCTTGCTTTTTTATAATTAAACCTGGCCTGTGCATAGTTTTCCTGTTTATCGTAACAATGCCCGATGGCTTCATAAATAACTGCTTCGGGCATAGCCAGCTCAAGTACTTTTTCCAATACTTCAATAGCCTCCCTGAATTTGCGCAATTTGATATATGCATCTCCCATGTTACGGTAGGCAAAATCAAACTTTTCATCAATTGCCACAGCATACTGATAAGCATCTATACCTTTCTCATATAATTTTAGTCCCTGGTATGCCGCACCCAGGTTAAACCATGCCAGTTCATTAAACGGATATTCCTCAATGATCTGCTGGTGTAATTTGATACTCTCTTCATTGCGGCCGGTAAAATCTGTCCAAAAACATATTTTATATAAAGCTTCTTCATTCGAAGGATCCAGTTCGAGGATAATTTTTAAGCAATCGAAAACCTTTTCAAAATTTTCATAGTCATCATACACATCTGCCAGTTCAAATAAAAGGTCAAGTTTTTCGTCGCCTTCAAAATTATTAATGGCGGCTTCCAGTATAGAAGCTGCTTTTTCCTGCATATCCAATGCCAGGTATGCATCTGTTTTTAAAATATAAAGGGAGGTATCGGTACTGTCGAATAATTCGGCTTGTTCAAGTACATACAATGCTTCCTGGTAATTGCGGAGTGAAATGAGCAGGTCAGCCTTTCTTATAAGTAGGGTGCCCGAATACGGGTATTGCTCTACTGCAAATTTTACAGCTTCCAGGGCTTGGGGAAATTGTTCCTTTTCATCAAAGTAATCTATAATGCGTTCAAAGCCATCTTCCTCAATAAAAGAGTGGCTTTTGCCGTCTTTTAGATTAGCATATTGCTGGAGCAATTCTTTAAGTTCTTCGCGGTCTTGCCGGTATGGGTATTTACTCATTGGATAATAGGTTATTGTAATATAGGGATATTTTAAAGAATTACCATTTTTTTTATACCAAACTTTCTAAATGATCGTTCCAAAACAGTTACCCCTTAAAAAAAATAGTTTGATGAACGGTTCCTGAATTGAATAAATATCGTTATATTTGTAACAATTAATTAAACGTAAAATGAGTAAAATAGCCAAAAAAATACTGCTGCTGGGTATTCTTACAGGTACTATGCTCGTGTCTTTTGCTGATAGAGGTATCGGTAAGAAATCAAAAACAAAAGTGTTGTTGAATATCAATACAAATAGTTCTTTTAGAAATTCAGTTTCGTTTAATTTAAAAGCAGGCCTGAAATACAAAGGAAGTTTGCTTTCCAATACACAACAAACTAATTCCTTAACATCTACAGAACTGGTAACATATCAAAAAGGCAACAGCATATATATTGTTCCTTACAAACAAAAAGTAATTGTTCCGGAGATCCGGCAGGGTTATACCGGGCTTAAAC
This sequence comes from Ferruginibacter sp., assembly GCA_031385805.1. Taxonomy (GTDB): domain Bacteria; phylum Bacteroidota; class Bacteroidia; order Chitinophagales; family Chitinophagaceae; genus Ferruginibacter. The sequence continues at coordinate 2,682 of JANNBU010000064.1, read as the reverse complement.
TGATCATAAAAACTAATTAAACCGCATATTGCGGTTTTTTTTTGCAATTAACTACCCCTTTTTCAATTGTTGATTCTCTTCATACGTCATTACCCTGAAACCTGATCTGGGAACATCAAATTTACTTGCCGGTATATTATCATAGCCTATACCCGTAAGTGTATATTTAAATTTCAATTTTCCTGACTCCTGTTCGTACTGTACCGGGATGCCGGGTAAATTTTTAAAAGCGTTATTGTATTCTTTATTTGCAGTTGCAATATCTGCTGTATAATACACAACAAAGATCTTCCCGCCCTCCAGTGTTGCTGTTGCTTTTTTGCATTTAAATCCTGCGATCACCTGTTCTGTATTATCAATACTGAATTTCATGTTATGGAAATACTGATTTTTTTGCGCCCAGTTTTCCTTAGTCAACGTGATCATTAATTTTTGTCCGCTGTATTCTTTCAAAATGATCCCTTTACCTGTTTTCGAATCAAATAAATTGGATTCGGTACCCAATGAATTTACCATATTAGCCCTGCTTTCAGTCCCCTTAATGTATAAAGATAACTTAGCACCATCCAATGATTTGGATAAGGATGGTTTATCGTTAACAGATTCAATAGAAATATTATAGCTTAATGTTGCTTCAGTTACTGTTTTTTGAGCGAATGAATTACTCAAAAAAAGGTTACCTGTCATCGCAAGTAAAAAGATGTATTTCAAAACTTTCATTTTAGTAAATATTAATACCTAAAGATAATATAAACACGTGCCAAATATTCAATTATAAGTTAAACAAAAAAACCTGCACTTGAATTATGCAGGGTTTAAAAGAAAATTAACTATTTTTTACTTATTGCCGGGCTTCTTTTTCATGTCCTGTAGTTTTTTCTGACTGGCCTGCATTGCCTCCATTCGTTCCTGCAATTTTGATTTCTTCACAGGTTTCTTCCTGTTCTCAGTTATCTGTGCCATTATCTTATCATGATCAATGATATACTTCTGAATTACAAATTGTAGAATAAGTGTGATCGTATTTGATACAGTATAATACCAGGTTAAAGCTGCGGGTAGTTTATTAAATACACCTAGTAACAACACCGGGAAAATATAAGGCATATACTTCATTACAGGGTTGCTGTTATCCTGCATATTACTCATACTGTAGATAGAGATCAATAAACTGGTTATAACGGCCAATAAAGTAAATAAGCTTACATGATCGCCATAAAAAGGGATATCGAAGGGTAGTTTGGCAATAGAATCATAAGCAGCCAGGTCATGGGCCCATAAAAAACTCCTGCCCCGCAGATCTATATTAGATTGAAAGAAATAATACAATGACATGAAAATGGGTATCTGCAGCAGTGCCGGTAAACAGCCTCCCAACGGACTTACACCTGCTGTTTTCCATAGTTTCATTTGTTCCATACTAAAAGCCTGCTGATCGTCTTTGAATTTCAATTTCAACGCATCTACTTCAGGTTTCAGCACTTTCATTTTTGCTCCGCTGAGGTAGCTTTTGTAAAGGATCGGAGAAGTGATGAGGCGTATCAATAAGGTGAGCAAGAGGATCACTATCCCCATACTTGCGATGTATTTTTGTATAAAATCAAATACAGGCAATAAAAAATACCGGTTAATGTATTTTACAAATGCAAAAACGCCGCTGCCATAAGGCACCATGTCTTCCATTTTATTATTGTATTTCTTTAAGACATTATAATCACTGGGCCCATAATAAAACTGAAGCGGTATCACAGCAACATTACCTGCAGGCAATTTAACCTGGGCATTGGTTGTGGCCCTTGTTATATAATGATTGATGGTATCATTTTCCTTTGGTACGCTCCACACAATTTTTGCATTTGAAAAAGTATTTTTAGCCGATAATGCTGTTGCAAAAAATTGTTGTTTTACACTGATCCATTCTACGGGTTTGCTAAAATCCTTTTCATCACCACTGCCAACATATTCAAAATCATAATCTCCGTCTTTAACATAAGATATATGTGTTTGTGTTGTTTCATATTCATGATCCTTTTCTATTTGTTCTGCCTCCGACTGCCATAATATACTGAGTGTATTTTGTGAAAGCAATTTATCGGCCCCTGTAATGCTAATGTCCAGGTCTACCAGATAATCGTTTTCACGTATGGTATACCGGTGGCTCAATTGCTTACCTGAGGAATCGGTTGCAGTAAATGTAATGGTCTTGCTTTTATCGGCATTTACAACAACCGGTGAAGCAATAAAAAATATATCAGTTGTTTGAGCGGTTCCGGCAGCGGCATTGATAGTATATGATAGTTTATTAAAATCACCTCTTTGTAAAACAACGGGACTACCATCCAATTTTTTGTGTTTTTTTAATTCAACAGTTTTTGGTTGTCCCCCTTTGTTGGTAAAAGATATTTTTAATACTTCATTTTCCACTAACGTTAATTGTGGAGTATTGGTACCTGATTGAAAAGCCGCTGCTGCCTGTTTGGGTACTTTCAGGGAATCTGCTTTTAAGGAATCAACCAGGGCAGCAACTGTATCTTTTTTAGGTTTATTTTTCAGATCAGCTGCAGCAGTTGAATCCTCCATGCGTTTTTTTTCTCCTTCATAAGCCAGGCGGCTCCTGCTGTTCATTACGAACATGCCAATCAATAATGCACCGATCAATATAAAACCTATCACCGTATTTCT
>JANNBU010000442.1:0-3904 GCA_031385805.1 Ferruginibacter sp. | reverse complement strand
AAGATGGTGGTATGCCATCCCGGAACGATAGAAGTAGCGAAGTCAAAAGATACGATCGTGTGTACACTCAATACAAGTGGTGTGCTCAAACCTGCCAATACCAATGCTAAACTTTCATGACGCTGCCAGTGTTTGGTACTTCCGGTCCATCCAAAAGAAGCAACACCATATAATAATTTCCTGAGTTTGGTTTTGGCCCTGTCCCTTACCGTTGCCAGGTCGGGCAATAAACCCGAATACCAGAATAATAATGAAACAGTGAAATAAGTTGATATCGCAAATACGTCCCAAAGTAACGGAGAATTAAAATTCACCCACAATGGTCCACGGCTGTTTGGATAAGGCATTACAAAGAACGCCATCCACACACGACCCATGTGCCATATCGGGAACTGGCCCGCACATATTACCGCAAAAATTGTCATCGCTTCTGCAGCACGGTTCACGCCGGTTCTCCATCCCTGGCGGAATAATAATAAGATAGCAGATATCAGTGTTCCGGCGTGACCAATACCGATCCACCATACGAAATTGGTGATATCCCAACCCCATCCGATGGTCTTATTCAGGTTCCACTGCCCGATACCGTAAGTTACCTCCCTATACACACTGTACACACCAAAAAGCAATAATGCCACACTGATGTAAAAACCAATGTACCAAAGCCTGGTCGGGTTCATCTCAATGGGGCCAATAATGTCTTCCGTTATCTGGTGATAATCTTTATTACCATCAACCAGCGGTTCCCTTTGTTGTGATTCGTATTTCAGTAATGACATATCTTTTTTAGCAGCCTCACCCTCGATCCCTCTCCGAAGGAGAAGGAGGCCCGGCTATATTTTTTTAGTTCAACATTAGTACTAACAATATCATCCACAAATCTTTATTCATCATTCTTCGCACAAATCTTCGCTATTGCCTTCCCTTCGGGAAGGATAGGATGGGCTTTACCCATGTGCTTTCTCTCCATGCTTCACTTCCTCATGTTCTTCTTCCGTTCCTATATGCCTGTCGGTATTTCTTACTTTAGCCAGGTAACTTACGTTGGGCAATACGTGCAGTTGTTCCAGCACATAAAAATTACGGTTTACCTGCTCTACGTTCCTTATTTTATAAATATCACTTTCTTTATCGTTCACATTACCAAAGCTGATGGCATTTGTAGGACAAGCCTGCATACAAGCTGTTTTTACATTACGCACCAAAGTAGGATCCTGTTGTTTTTTAGCTTCCAGTTTGCTGTCCTGTAAACGTTGAACACAGAATGAACATTTTTCCATCACACCTCTTGAACGAACCGTTACATCCGGGTTCAATACCATTCTTGTAAGGTCTTCATTCATCTGGAATACAGATTCATCAAGATCTTTTCCACGCAATGGTTCCTGGTTATCGGCAAAACTGTCGGATCCTGTAAAATCAAGCCAGTTAAAACGACGAACTTTATACGGACAGTTGTTGGCACAATACCTTGTACCGATACACCTGTTATAAGCCATTTGATTCAATCCTTCTGTACTGTGGTTTGTTGCAGCTACCGGGCAAACATTTTCGCAAGGGGCGTTATCGCAATGCTGACAAAGCATAGGTTGAAAAACCACATCAGGATTTTTCTTATCGCCGGTAAAATACCTGTCAATACGCAACCAATGCATTTCATGTGCTCGCTGTACCTGGATCTTACCCACCACACTCACATTATTCTCGGCTGTACAGGCAACAACGCAGGCGCTGCAACCGGTACAGGTATTGAGGTCAATACTCATTCCCCATTTGATGCCCGGTTTTGCATAATCGGGGTACATGGTACCATCTTTTACATAATCAGTTTTACCTTCGGCCATGGTAGCGATTCTTTCATGTCTTGGTTCTTCCAAAACAGCTTCAGGATTTGCAAGGAAACTTTTAAGATTTGTCTCATAAAGTATCGGCCTGCTTTCTGATGAACCATGCACCTGCGTTTGTGCCAGCGGGTAAGTATCTGCTGTTTTTTCTACCGTTGCAGCGGCATTGTATAATAAAGAAGTTCCGTCGAAACCAACAAGTGGATAAGCATTCTGACCTGCACCAGTAGCAGAACGGCCAACACGTTCCATTGACTGTTCCTTTTTAGAACTTTGTCTTCCGTAACCAACGGCAATCGCTATCGTAGATGCATTCAAACCCGGCAATATCAAAGCTGCTAATGATACAGACTTTCCATTAACCGTAATTTTTACAACCGGTTTTTCGGGATGTACTTCATAAGCATCTGCCTGTTTCTGATTTTCAAAAACATCAATATTTAATAATGACTTAGCCATTTCGGGGCTTATCATTGCATAGTTATCCCAGGTAACTTTTGATACGGGGTCAGGAAGTTCCTGCAACCAGGGGTTGTTTGCCTGTGATCCATTTCCGATAGAAACTTTTTCGTATAAAAATATTTCTGTGGCACCGCCTTTTACAGTGGCCAGTTTTGCTGTAGCTTCTGCCAGTTTTACATTGCTAAAAGTTGCAGCAGCAGGAGCCACTTCTGTTGCAGGTTCAATAACACCATCCTGCAAAGCTTTATTCCATGTTTCTGCACTGCCTAATTTAGCTGTCCAGTAATTCCTGGTATATGTTTCATACGCATCAGCAGAAGAATTGGCTGTTGATGCAGCCGGAACAATTGCTTTTTTCGTTGTATCATTTAATGCAGGTGCGGCAGTTGTTGTTCCGCCACCCATCCATTTTAATAAAGATGTCTGAAATGCTCTTGTCTTGAAAAGCGGGCTGATCACCGGTTGTATCAAACTGATATAACCCGTCTTTGGTTCTGCATCTCCCCAGCTTTCTAACCAATGGTGAGAAGGAATGATGTATTTACACAATTCTGTTGTTTCATCCATTGTACCACTGAATGAAATACTCAACGGTAATTTTAAAAGGCCTTCTGCAAATTTTTTGCTGTCGGTATAATTATAAACAGGATTGCAATCGTACACTAAAAGAGCGCCAACCGCAGCACTATTCATATCGGCAACCAGCTTTGCCATATCGGCATCTATACCTTTACGATAGTTGGAAGTTGTTGCCCAGTTGATGGTTGTACCATTTGCGCCAATAGCTTCATTGATGGCGTTTACAACCACCTGCACATTCATATCATTGCTTCCGCAAACTACCAATGCTTCACCTTTAGCGGCTGTAAGAGCTGCTGCTGCGTGTTCAATTTCTTTTGCCAGTTTTGCATCAGCAATAGATGGCGCTGTAACAGAACCGCCCAGTTTAGCCAATAAAGCCAATGCGATAGCACCGGTTTCAGAAGGTTTGTGAGTATGGCGGTCATCTGCATTGCTACCGGTCATGCTAAGCATGCTTTCAAAATGTATATGACGGCTGAGTGTTGGCTTTTCGCCGGTTACTTTTTTGTTTGCTGCATATTGTTTGCTGAATTCTACCGGGCTAAGCCAGGTGCCAAGAAAATCTGCACTAAGGCTTACAATTGTTTTTGCCTTTGCAAAATTGTAAGAAGGGATGGCCCTTTTGCCATAACAGGCTTCATTGGCCATCAGCATACCGCTATAACTTACCGCATCATATTGTACATGACGGCTGCCGGGATATTTTGCTAAAAAGTCATTTATAACTTGTAAAGTAGTAGGAGAATGAACGGTGGAAGTGAGCAATACAACAGCCTTTCCTCCCAATCCTGCCATAGCTGACCCGATCATTTTATCAAAAGCATCAAAGCTGCTTACTTCTTTAAAATTGCTACCGTCTTTTTGCAAAGGATGACGCAACCTAATGGTATCATACAGATCTAACACAGAAGCCTGAGCCTGTGCATTTGTTCCACCTTTTGTAACAGATGATAATTCATTCCCTTCGATCTTGATCGGTCTTCCGTCTCTTTGTTTAACTACAACACTGATAGCAT
>JANNBU010000420.1:0-1898 GCA_031385805.1 Ferruginibacter sp. | reverse complement strand
CACCTGTTCGCAAAGCCGTTCCATATTTACAAAGGCCCGATAATTCATTCCCTTCGATCTTGATCGGTCTTCCGTCTCTTTGTTTAACTACAACACTGATAGCATCCCCACCATTTATGTATGTAGATGCATAATAATTAGGAACACCCGGAATAAGATTATCGGGCCTTTGTAAATATGGAACGGCTTTGCGAACAGGTGTTTCGCAGCTGGCGGCCAATGCAGCAGCAGCAGTACTAAAGCCCAGGTATTTCAGAAAATCCCTGCGGGGCGTTTTTCCATCCAATAAACCTTTTTCATCCAGATCGGCTAATGGAAGTAATTCTTCTTTAAACTCATGCTCTGATGATTGCTTAAAAGCATCAGACTGATTTAGTTCTCCGAAATTCTGCCAGTACTTTTTATTACTCATAATTCTTTAAAATGTGCTGATTAGCTGATATGCTAATATGCTAATTCTTTAAATTGTTACTTTATTCTATTAAGAGTGTACTAAAATTTTATTGCGTTGTCTCATCAGCACATCAGCTAATCGATCAATAGTGACATTTCTGGCACTCTGTACCACCAATTTTTTCATCCGTTACACTGTCCATTTTATGATTCTTAAGATCTGTATGGAACTTCTCATAAATGCTGTAAAATTTGTTGCCGGTACTGTCTGCTTTGTTGTAAAAATCCACTTTGCTTTCGCGGTGACAATTGATACACCAGCCCATGCTTAACTCAGCAAACTGGTACACTTCAGGCATTTCCTGGATATTGCCATGACAGGTCTGGCATTGTTGTTTACCAACTTTTATATGCTGACTGTGATTAAAATAAACATGGTCGGGAAGATTGTGAATTTTTACCCACTCAATTGGTTTTGCACCATCGGGAATTCCATCCTTATTATTATCGGGGTTGTATTGTTTGTTAACCGGATCCCAGCCTGCATAAGAATACAATTTTTGTATTTCGGCATTCGCATTTACAGCAGTTCCGTCTTCTTTTACGATTGGATCGCCTTTGTATTCTTTAATGGCCATGTGGCAATTCATACAAACATTTACAGACGGGATACTTGCCTGCTTGCTATCCTGTGCACTGCCATGGCAATACAGGCAACTGATCTGGTTTACTCCGGCGTGTACTTTATGCGAATAATAAATGGGTTGTTCCGGCTGGTAATTTTTCATACGCCCAAGGCCGATGGCAGCGCTGATGGTCATATAACCACCAACTCCAAACAATACCAGAATCCCTGCCATCAGGTAGGTTTTGTTGCGGTAGAATGGAACGGGTTCGCCACGATAGATCCCTTCTTTTTCATCGGTAAGTTTGCGAAGGTTGCTGTTTACCTGTAATAAAATAAAAGCTACCAATGCTAAAACAAGTGTAAGAATTCCGAATAAGAGAGAGTTATCAGATCCTGCTGGTTCCTTTCCCGGGGTTTTAGTATCAACAACAGGAGGCGTATAATCATCCACATATTTCATGATGGCATCAATGTCCTCTTTTTTCAATTGAGGAAATGCCTGCATGATGGTTGGTTTCCATTTTGCTTTTAGTGCAGTTGCATAAGCATCTGACTGGCCTGCAGGATTTGCTACCCATGCATATATCCAATCAGGACTTGGCATTCTGCTGCTCCAACCTTTTAAAGCAGGCCCTGTATAATCAACATCAGGCTTGTGGCAGTTGGCACAATTTGCTTTGAACAGCGCTTCGCCGTCGGCGGCCACAACAGCATTATTTAATGAAACAAGCAGAATTAAAAGAAGACTTGCAAAAGCTTTGTTAATGATTTTTCTATAGCGACTCATACAGTTATCGGGGCTAATGTGGAAAATATCCTTATTCGTGTGCAAAAATAAGGCAGGATATTGACATAATACCAACATTGTTAAAATTTT
>JANNBU010000395.1:0-2441 GCA_031385805.1 Ferruginibacter sp. | reverse complement strand
CGAAAAGCTAAAGCATTTTACACGGATATATTGGGGTTAACATTATTATCTGAAGATAATTTTGCATTGGTATTTGATGCAAATGGAACGATATTAAGGGTAAGTAGTGTAAGGGAATTTCAACCCTACCCTTTTACTGTTTTGGGTTGGGAAACAAATAATATTGAAGCCGATATACGATTACTAAATAGTAAAGGAATTTATTTTGAAAAATATGGTTTCTTTGAACAGGATGACATGGGTATATGGATTGCACCGGGTGGAGCAAAAATAGCATGGTTCAAAGATGCTGATGGTAATACACTTTCCCTGACCCAGCTTTGATATTACACAAACAAACAACCATGTCAGTCATTGAAAAATTAGCATCATCACTCAACCGCAGAGATGAAAAACCTAATCAGGAACTTGCAAAAAAGATCGTTGATAAGAAAGATAATGCCGCTGTAAAAGAATTGATCAGCCTGTTTCAGCATAAAAGCAAAGACATACAGTTTGATTGTATTAAAGTATTATATGAAATTGGTGAATTGCAACCATCATTAATAAAAGGATACACTAAGCATTTTATTCTTTTGCTTGAAAATAAGTACAATCGAAATATCTGGGGAGCCATGCATTCACTTGACTGCATTGCGACTGAGGATCCAAAACAGATATATTCCAACCTTTCAAAAATTATGGATGCTGCAGAAAATGGGTCTGTTATTACAAAGGACCATACAGTAAGTATCCTGATAAAACTTTGTGCAGTTAAACAATATGCGGACAATGCATTTGTTTTATTTATTGAGTTATTAAAAACTTGTCCAACAAATCAACTTCCCATGTATGCTGAAAATGCTATTGGGATCATCAATTCAAAAAATAAAACTGTATTTATTAAAACACTACAGGCACGTTTAGATGAAATTGAAAAAGAAACAAAAAGAAAACGTGTGGAAAAAGTAATTAAAAAACTAAACTGAAATTTATAGCATTTATTTGTGCCTCAATAATCTTCACTTACGATCACAATATTTGATGCAAATTTCGGACTCACACTCGACCGCTTCCCATTCACTTCAATTTCTATCAGTTCATCATAAGGTTGTTTGGCAATGACCTTTATTTTTTTATTGATCCCCAGCCCGACCTGGTCCACGTATTTGAGAAATGCTGCTGAATTGTCTTTTACGCCGATCATGCTACATTGCTGCCCAGCCTCTTCTTCATTCAGTGTTCTTTTGGAGAGCAGTTTCATTTCTCCTTTTTTATTGGGAATAGCATCGCCATGGGGATCAAATGCGGGGAAATTTAAAAATTCGTCCAGCTTGTCAACCAGCTTGGCACTTCGTATATGCTCCAGTTGTTCGGCCACTTCATGTACCTCATCCCAACTAAATCCGAGTTTTTCATATAAAAAGGTTTCCCATAACCTGTGTTTCCTCACCACTTCAATTGCTTTTTTCCTTCCTTCTTTTGTTAATGAAGACTTACCATATTTCTCATATTCAATCAACTTTTTTTCCTTCAGTTTTTTGAGCATATCATTGGCTGTAGCAGGTTTCACATTAAGGTGTGCTGCCAGTTCATTGGTGCCTGCATCTTTTTTATTCCCTTTTTCCTGCGTTAACTGCAGCAGGCCCTTTAAATAATTTTCTTCAGTATATGAAAGCATAGCCGGTAAAGATAAAAATAAATAGCAGATTTATTTTTAGATAAACCTGGCTTTTAACTATATAAATCGTTGGTAAGGCGAATTGTTGGTCAGGCGACCAACAATGGCAAACCATAAATACTTTTGAGACAGCTTCTTAGAAATAAGTTGATATACCGAAAATAAAACCAGCGGTATTGGCAGGTGGGTTCCCTAAGAGATCTCTTTGTTTTTGAATGCGATAATTTAAACGAAAGACTGTTTGAGAAGTGGGCCTGAAACTTACTGCAGGCTGTACGCTCCACAGATCATCGGCAATGTTACCACCCGTTTGTTTGAAGCTGCCAACATTCCAATCAACATACTCAACCCGACAGGAAAGATTTAAAACAGCATCATTCCAACCCAACATTTTCCTTTTTAACAGCGGTTGTACAATATCCATAAAACCACCACGCTGTTTATTGCCAAACTGTTGCGAATAAGTTCCCGGCACATTAATAAAAATCCAGGCCCATTCTCCAATAATATTTGTGTTTGTTTTTTTTATGGTGCTGTTAAGATCAACAGCAAAAACATCACATCTTCTTTTCTCATCCAATTTTAAACCATCAGCCTGGAATTTATTATATACACCTCCCATATACGACAATCCAATTTCAGCGATCCTTGAATTCTTAAGCGATAACTTAGCAGTAACTAAAGCTTTGCCATTTGTACTTTCTTCAAAACGGTTTGTATTTTCTTTAGATGCCGGTAAATATGTTTTGTTTTGGTTGTTTTCGATAATAGAATTGTCGAA
>JANNBU010000358.1:0-4405 GCA_031385805.1 Ferruginibacter sp. | reverse complement strand
CCCCATCCTTAAGGATGGGGTTAATTACAGGTTTTCTCTGGAATGGCTTTAGCCATGATGGTGGATTTTCACTAACCCTGCCTTAAGGCTGGGGTTAACTACGGCGGGATTAATTTGTAATCAAATTTTTGTGATATTTATTTTGAACACAGTAATTTTGATCACAAATTTTCCCAAATGAAAAAAACAAGCTTGCTCAGAAACAGGTTGGCTATCAGCCAGCGGGATTTTGCGAATTATTTAGGTATATCTCAAAGCCTCCTGGCAATGTCTGAAAATAGTCTTCGCTCACTACCATTAAAAGCCTCCATGAAGGAGACTCAACTGGAGATCGAATATCTAAACATGCAAAAATCGAAGGAACAGGGAAGTTCATGGCTTGCATTACAACCGGCTCTTGATAAGCAGGAAAAAAAATTCGCCGACGAAATACTCTACAAGATCAAACATCATGAACTAAAGGCTGAAATATTACAAAGGCGATTAAAAGAACTAACAAATACACAACAGTTGCATAAAGACTGGCTTCATATTATTGATAAAAAGCTGTCCGGTAAAACCAAAGAAAGTAAGTTAGACCAGTTATGGCTTGAAGTGCAGCAGGCGGAGGTTTCCGGAAAACTCTTACAATATAGCAATACTTCACAAGTAAAACTGCAGCTGGAGATCGATCTCTTGAGGGCAACTGCAAATGTTTATAGATCATGCCTGCAGAAACTCAGCAGGAAAAATTCATTGTAACACAATCTTATGGCAGGGTTATACCCAAGTAATCCACCTTCAAAATATTTTAATTTACCAGGTTATAATTATTATATACTTTCACTTTCTCCATGAAAAGCTATCTATGAAAAAAGGTTTTATCCTGTAAAAATGACCAGGCTGGTCTCCCTTATCAAAACAACAAACTGCTAACCGATAATCTCTTTAGTAAGATCATACCATCAATTATGAAAAAGATTAAATTCTCACCATTAATCATTGTTTCTATACTGTTATTGTTTGCATCATTGGGTGTGTTGGGCAACTGGGCATATAAAACTTTTTTAAAAGACAATGAAGAGAATGCAGGTGAAATGATCGTATTAAAACCAATAGACTCGCTGGAAACATTGGAACCTGCAGCAGATCCGATGCGAACACCTGATAAAAACAATAAAAAGGTTTCGTCTAAAAAAAATGATGATAAAACTGCCGCTGAAATAACTAAGCTGAAAGCAGCAATAGGAACGCTTTCAAAGAAAAATACCAACAATGCAGACCTTACGCAACAAATTACAGTATTACAACAACGGATAAGTAAATTAGTTGATAAGAGTAGTAATGTAGAAAGCGAAAACAAAAGACTATTTGCAGTACTCAGGAAGTTGTCTGATGATAAAAAAGAAACTGAACAAGCAACAAAGACCTGGCCCGTTGTTTTTGAAAATAAAACGGTGGCTAACCCGGTGCTGGTTAACAGTGTGGCTATATCATCAGCTACCAAACAAAATGATACCCGAAATTCCGGTAGTATTGGCCCGGCTATTGGTAATTCATTGGGTTTTGCAGATATGCATCTCACTGCATTGACCGTTACAGACAATAAAGAAATAGAAACTTTCCATGCTTACCAGACAGATAAATTAGTGGGTTCGGTAACGCTGAAAAACAATAGTTTTCAAAATAATACAGGCGAAATATTTATAGTTGTATTACAGCCCGATGGACGGGTAATACAAAAATCAACCTGGGAATCGGGAACTTTTCAAAGCCAGGATGGTAAAAAAATATATTCATGCCGCATACATTTTGATAACATTAAAGGAGAAACAAAACGATTGTTGTTTTCGCTAAACGCCGCCGCTTACCTGAAAGGTAATTATATCATGCAGGTGTACAGCAAGGGTGTATTGATCGGTAAAATGGTAAAGGTACTTTCCTGATATTGTTGAAAGGGTTGCCAACCTTTTTAACAAGTTCATTTCAACTCAAAATGCCTTAACAAAGGTTAGCAACCCTTACAAACTGTTCGGAAGATGACTTTTCTCTAACCCCGGCCTTAAGGCAGGGGTTAATCACAATTTTTACACAATAAGCCATCCTCCTCTCAGCGGCACCCGTTTTTTTGTACTTTTAAAAAACTAAACAACCTAAATCAATGTTCAAAGTTTTTGAAAAGTATCTTTTTCTACTGGGATGCGTGTGCCTATTCGGTACCCCTGTATTATTTGCTCAGAATAATCTCAAGTTAAAATATAAAAAATCAGACGTTTATGCTGGCATTGAAGTGGGCTCTAAAGGAGTAAAAATGAGCCTCGTTGAGATCAGCAGGGAAGGACAAAAAAATCTTGATTTTAATATCCTCAAAGACACTTCTGTAAATACAGATTTTATATCTTTCAATCAACCTACATTCCAGGCAACATTGACGAGCCTTACCGGTTTGTATAATGCAGCATTGCGTGATTATAAGATCCTCCCCGAAAAAGTTTTTACAGTTATCAGCAGCGGCGTAAAAGTGCAGGCAGAAAAATCTGAAAAGAACAGTTGGGTAAAGAACCTCGTTGATTCTTTCAAAATAAAAATTAAAGAACCCGCCAGGCAGGTAGAAGTTATTGATGTTTTACAGGAAGCCAGGCTTTCACACCTCGGCATTGTTCCGTCGGCAAGACGATATAATACTTTCCTCATCGATATAGGAAGTGGTAATACCAAGGGTGGATATTTTCCCGCCGGCAATACTACTGATTTCAAATTATTCCAGTTGAGCTGGGGAACCAAGAGTACGGCCAATGCAACTGAAAAAAGATTGGAAGATGATAAGACGCTTTCGAATTTCAATAAACAATTGTACAGGGTATTGGCAGGCTCGGCAAACGACGAGATCATTTATGCTGTGAACCTCAGCGGCGCTTACAATATGAGCGACAATATCGCTTTCAGCGGCGGTATTTCCTGGTCGGTGGCAACACTGTTAAACCCCGAACTTATAGACAATCCTGTTGTACCAGTAACTTATGATGAAGTTGAAAAATTTTACGAGAGGATCAATAAGAACTATAATACGCTTTCGGGTGATGAAATTGTAAAAAGTTTATCAGACCAAACGCTGAATAAAACAGCTATCACAAAAGAAGTAAAAAGGGTGAACCAGGTTTTCGACCAGCAATCATTGCTGGCAGGTACGGGTTTGCTTTTAAAAATAATGCGCCAATTTGAAGGAATTTATGAAAAGAAACAATTTTACTTAGTCAAGAACGGGCAGGTTGGTTGGGTTTCTGCTTATGTAGATCAAAGTATTTCCAATCATAGTGTTGCTAAATAAGGCCCATCCATTATCAATATAAAACGAACTTATTATTTTGGTTGCCATGAGAGATTCTAAATCATCATTATTGCTGCTGGTTTCCCTCATCCTTTTCCTCATGTCATTTATCATACTTTGCACATGGGGTTACAATACTTATTATAAAAGCAAGGAAGCAAAACGCAGACCCGCACTTGCCATAGATGATTCGGCTACCATTGCAAAAGCAACCAGGGCCATTGCCAATGCAACCCGGGATTCTTTGCAAAAAATTTATACCGCTACTATTAAGGACCTCGATTCAAAACTTGATTCAACATGGAAATATGGTGATTCACTCAAAGGTCCGTTGGATATAAAATTAGATGAATTCTTTAAACTCAGAAATGAGATAACAACCATTTTAAAAGACAAGAGCAGCAATGCAAACCTCGGTATTGCCCGTCAAAAAATAAATGAATTACAAAAAAGGGTAGAAGAACTTGTTGGCAGGAATAAAGATGTGGAACAGGAAAATAAAAGATTGTATGCTATGCTGAAACAACTTTCTGTAAATATGAAAGAACCCGAACAGCAAAATGTGAGGCCCATGGTTTTTGAAAATAAAACAGTGCCCGATCAGGCTGTGAATTCCAATAATTCAAATACAGCAAATGCTTCCGCGGTATTCATCGCATCCGATCTGCGGCTTGCTGCATTGATGGAAACCGATAACAACAAAGAACTCGAAACTTTCCAGGCAATACAAACAGATAAATTAGTTGGCTCCTTTATTGTGAAAAATGACAACAACCCTAATAACAATGCAGAAGTGGTCGTTGTTGTGCTTCAACCCAACGGACAGGTGTTGCAAAAATCTTCCTGGGAATCGGGAACTTTCACTACCATTGAAGGAAAAAAGATTTATTCCTGTAAAATGCGTTTTGATTACAGCAAGGGTGAAGTAAAAAAACTAAATTTTTCTTTAAGCAGTGACAAATACATGAAAGGGAATTACATTATGCAGATATATCACAATGGTGTGTTGATAGGAAAATTGTCGAAGTCATTGTCATGATAGTTGCTTCGTCATTGATAGTTCCGTCATTGCGAGGAACGAAGCAATCTACCTGATCG
>JANNBU010000304.1:0-9004 GCA_031385805.1 Ferruginibacter sp. | reverse complement strand
TGACAGCATAGCTCTTTGTAAGTGTAAGCATGTAGTGCGTTGGATAATTAGCACTTAAATCTGAATATTCAAACTTTTAAATGGCAATACTGTCAAAACCGGTCAGCCCCGGGTAATAAGTTGTAAAAATACGAAACTATTTTATGAACGTTTAAGTCGTTTAAGAGTTTAAAGGTTTAAGACGTTAATTAACCATTAAACTTTTAAACCCTTAAACCATTTAGTGTAACTGTTACTCAGCATTCCGTTGAATTTTTTTAATAAAGATACCTGCTTCTGTAACCAACTTCAATTCATATACAGCTGTCGCCAATTTCCTGATATCAATTTCATTTTTTTGCGACATGTCATTGATCACTCCATTCATTACTAATGCCCCGGCAGCATTGTATAATTTATAGATAGCCGATCCTTTGATACTTTTTGATGTGATAGTGACTATTCCGCCGGAAGGGATAGGGTAAACCAATATTTCAGTAGCTCCTGTATTGCCACCACCTGGTATGGTAACAACAGCAACAGCCGAAGTGCCGCTGCAATCAGTTGCATCAACTACCGATACCGTATAACTGCCATTTTGAAGGGCTGTATAAGTCTGTTGTGTAGCGCCTGTTATTACAATATTGTTTAAAAACCACTGGTATGATGTTCCGGTAATGGTACAGGTAAGTACTGCACCTGCAGCAGTGATAACCGGCACCGGGCCGGCAGATACCTGCATATAACCTGTTTTGATTTTCGTTTGGCTACCGCTGCCATTTCCTGCAACTAATGTAACATTATATACACCTGCTGTGCTATAAGTTACCGTATTATTTTGCTGCACAGATGAGGAAGGTGTTCCGCCGGGAAAAGACCAGTTCCAGCTATTTACCAATCCTGTACTTTGATCGGTGAAGTTGATACTGGTTCCTGCACAAATGGTTGTATCATTTGCGGTAAACTTTGTAACTGGATCTGAATGCATATTGATATTGTCAACAAATAACTGTTGCCCAAAACGCCCCCTGTTCTCAAATGCGATCAGCAAATTATTGGTTGAAAGATAATTATTTAAAACAATGGTATCTGTTCTCCATTCGCCGGCCAGGGGAACAAATGTAGCCCCTGTATTTACCGGGGCCGTTGCCAGGATACTGCCGTATTTAACATAGAGGTAATTAAATGTAACACCGCAATCTGTTGAAACACCTACTAATAAACTATCAAGATAATCGGTAGTGCTGTAGGGTGCATACGCAACATCAAAAGTTAGTTTTGACGCTGAAAAAGTTGTCATATCCAAAACAGGAAGGCGTATATGGTCTTTCTTTCCCTGTGTATCATTGTTATAATTATCAAAAGCAATGGATCTTGAACTATTACCAAAACCGCCTGCGGCATTGCTCCTGAACCAGTTTAGCCCGTCATTGCCTGCATCAAAAAATGTCCAGGCTGTTGGAGGGAAAGCCGTGCCCTGGAATCCTTCTGTAATAATTTGAGGAGTAGTATTTCCAACATTTATATAACTGCTGATCGTTTTTACATCAGACCCGTTTGAATTGGTAACGGTCAGGGATACATTATAAATTCCGGCAACCGGGTAGGCGATCAATGGGTTTTGCAAAGCAGAGGATGCTGGTGTTCCGCCTGTAAAATTCCAGCTATAAGTAAGGTTGTCTCCATCACTCAGGTCGGTAAACTGAACAGACTGGCCCGGGCAAACATAAGTATTGTCACTTTTAAAATTCGCCACCGGCAGGTAGTTGGGATGTAATGTATATTCCCACACACCACGCCCGTAATAGCTTACCCTTAGCTTACTGGCAACTGTTCCACTGTTGTAGATCATGAAGTCTGTAATGTTTGCAATGCTCGGTAAATTAAATGTAATGTCTGTCCAGCTGGTTGCTGCAAGGTTTTTGGAATATACTTTATTGCCTGTACATACATAAACAGTTTCATCGGTACTAAAATCGTCGTGATAGATTTTTAGAATATTGGTAACCGGTAAATTGAATGAGATATTTGTCCAGGTAGCACCCTGGTCGGCAGAACGGTACATTTTATTGTTACAACTTATATACACCACATTTACATTCCCCTTTACAGCGGCTACTGATCCCTGTGATGATGTTGAATTTGGTGTAGTAATCGGAGTGGCAACCGGCGTACCCAATAAATTACTGATACGGGTAAACTTACTGTTGTTCGAAACAATATAGGCAATAGTAGAATCGGCTGTAGAGATACATAGATCCCTGATCGTACTTGTTGTAGTAAAAATATTTGTCCATGTTGGTATTGCAGTGGTAAGATTGGTTGTTAAAAAAACATTGTCTTTTGCCAGTATACCCAGGTTAAGCTGGTTTGGATGAAATGCGATCCGGGAATTATTGGTGGGAGTGAAAGGGCTGTTGTAACTGTTGCTTCCACCATAAGGAGCAAAAGAACGGCGTTCCCCGTTTTCGAGGTAATAAATGGTACTTTCCGCCGAATGATCGAATTTTACCCTGCTGCCCCAATCGCCGCCCCTGTTTGTTTTCCAGATGCCATCGTAAAAAAGTTCGCCGTTATCCTGTGTACCGATACTGATTATTTTTTTATTTACCGGGCTTTGTGCAGCTTTGTAAATTTCAGTAGCGCCAATGCCATCACTTTTTGTATCCCACAAACTATCATTGGTTCCCCCGCGTTTCCATACACCACCATCATTTACATTCCACAATTGATCAACATCATAAGGGCTTACCTCTACCTGGTGATGATCTGTATGCAGTTCTGCATACCATTCTGTTTTTTGCTGAAAGCTAATTCCACCGTCGTTGCTTTCCCATAAACAATGCGCCACTATATAAATATGATTGGCGTCAAAAGGATCGGCACACATTCCGAGGTTATAATTCCCCTGGCCGGGACTTGCCGGATCGGAGTCGTAACAAACAATGCATTGGGTTGTACTGCTGTATGACTGAATAAAATTAAGGCCTGCATCTGTTGATTTAAACAATACTCCGTTGCCGCCGTTTGCGATCACGTAAACAATATTATTGTTGGAAGCACTTACGCCTAAACGTAATCCATTGGTGCCGCCGGGGATTGTTAAACCACTTACAACCTGGTTCCAGGTTACGCCATAATCATTGCTTAACCAGAACTGTGATTCAGTAACTGCATACAATGTATTTGTATTCGGCCTTCGCTTCATGTCACGGAAAGCGCCGCCGCTCTTAACATTTGTCCATGATGTACCGCCATTAGCAGTTCGCCAGATGCCATCATTGGTAGCTGCAACTACAATATTATGATCAATTGGATCCATCAGCATTTCCAGGGCCATGCGGTTACCGATATCTGTATTGGCGGGCGCCCATGTTGCCCCGGCATCGGTAGTTTTATAAATGCCATAATCGGAACCATAATAATTGGGATCGCCGGTAGACAGGTAAATGATGTTATCATTTGTGTGATCAATACAGATAGAAGCACAGGCAGTAGCAGGGAATTTATCGGTGTTCATCAATGTCCAGCTATTGCCATTATCATTACTGCTGAATGCACCGCCACTGGCACTTGTTACATATAATTTATTGGGTAGGGAAGGGTGAAACTTGATCTGGGTCACCCGACCAATGCCATTGATCTGCCCGCTTACATTAACAGGGAAATTTACCGGGCCTGTTTGTTTCCAGCTTTGTGCAGCAGCGTGTAAGGAAAAGATCGTGAATATGATGAATAGTAATCTGTTATTTCGCATTGGTACAGGTTATGGGTGTTCGTTATGGAATTTAATTCTTTCTGCTGCTGTCATGATATTGCCATTTTCTTTTACAAAAGGCTCATACTTTATTTTCCAGTGTTTGAATTTCTTTACCTGGAATTGCATGGCAGCTTCTTCTCTCCGTTCCTTTAATTCCTTTTTGGAGATCTTTTTACTGGTTTTTTCTCCTTTGCCAATGTACCTGTCGCCTTCTTCTTCGGGCATGGAGTGATGGGCCCAGTAAATATCAAAAGCTTTCAACGTTTCATTGAAATTAACGCCTTCAATATCCATCATGTCTATCCAGTATGGTTTTCGGGCATAATCTTTTTCTGTAAGTGTTTTTTTCTGGGAAAATCCAGTAAGAGAAAAGAAAAGAACAATGAGAAGGATCCATTTTTTATTCATACCTGTAAATTAATTGTACGAATTAAAGATAACAAAATTTCTTATTGTGAAATTGATTGACCGTTTCAGCAGCATTCAATGTATATTGAGTATGTGAACATTTTATCATCAATAAGTACATTACATTACTTTTGCTGATTACCATTTAATTTCCTTAATGGATCCAAAAATAAGTTATAAAAACAGGTTATCTGTTTTACAGGCCCAACAAAAAAAACTTCAACAAAAGAAATCAGTTTTTGGAATGTTGCGTTTCGGCACCATTGCAGCCATTATTGCGGCATTTTATTTTTTATGGTCAATTGGACTGGTATGGGCTTTTGTTGCGGCCGCCGTACTACTCTTTATTTTTATACAGTTGGTTTACCGGGACCTTGCAAATAAAACTGCCATCAAGCATCTCGGTCATTTGATCGCTATCAATGAAGATGAGATAAAGGCAGTGAGTGGGGAATATTTTCAATTTGCTGACGGCACTACTTACCTGCCCAAAGAGCATCCTTATGCTGCGGATATAGATATTTTCGGACATGCATCACTTTACCAGTTTGTAAACCGTACCACTTCTGATATGGGAGCAGCGCAACTTGCCAATTGGTTATTGTTTCCCGCAAAGCCAGAAGAGATCGTAGAAAGACAGGATGCCATTAAAGAGATCAGCAAAAAAATGCTTTGGCACCAGGATATACAGGCTTATGGGAAAGAAACAAATATCCGTCAATCTACTTTTCAAAAATTAATGGCCTGGGTACATGAACCAACCATATTTCTACAGTTCAGGCATTGGCGATGGTTGAGGATCGTATTGCCGGCAATTATTATTTGTGTTGTAACAGCAACGATCGCAGAACTGATCACATTGAATACCATGTATCTTTTTTTGCTCGTTTATGCCGTAATAGCCTTTCAAATAAATAAATATGTTGCACCGCTGCATGAAAAACTTTCAAAGATCGTGGATGAAATGGACGCACTTTCTTTGAGTATTGCCGCTATTGAAAAAGCAACGTTCAATTCAGCATTTTCTATTAACCTGCAACAAAAATTTATTGCAAATACAGGAACGGCTTCTTCAAAAATCAAAAACCTTAAAAAGATATTGGACAAGCTGGATATCCGTTACAATATTGTCCTGTCTGCACCACTGAATTTATTATTGCTCTGGAACCTGCAACAGGCACTTGACCTGGAGAAATGGAAAAAGCAATATGCAACTGATGTTGAAAGCTGGTTCAATACATTGGGTGTATTTGAAGCATTGAACAGTTTTGCTGTCATTCATTTCAATAACCCTGGTTGGCGCTTTCCAACACTTCATGACAAACATTTTTTCCTGGAATCAACAGAACTTGGTCATCCATTGATACATGAGAATAAGCGGGTGAATAATTTTATCAGGATGGAAAACAGGGGAGAGCTGATGCTGGTAACCGGAAGCAATATGGCCGGAAAAAGTACTTACCTGCGTAGTGTAGGTGTCAACGTTGTACTGGCAATGGCGGGAGCTCCGGTATGTGCTGCTTCATTTCGTTTATCTCCTGTACAACTGATCAGCAGTATGCGTATTGCAGATAACCTTGAAGAAAGTACTTCTACCTTTTATGCCGAATTAAAGAAGTTAAAAGCAGTGATCGATAAAGTGAACAACAATGAAAAAGTTTTTATCCTGCTGGATGAAATATTGCGTGGCACCAATTCACTTGACAGGCATACCGGTTCAGAAGCATTGATAAAACAACTCATCAAACACGAAGCAGCGGGTATCATTGCTACTCACGACCTCGCCCTGGCAGATATTAAAAATGAATTTCCAAAAAACATCCTCAATTATCATTTCGATGTACAGGTGAATAGTGAAGAACTGTATTTTGATTATGAGCTGAAACCGGGGGTGTGTACGAGTTTGAATGCATCTATATTGATGAAGAAGATTGGGATTGAGCTGTAAAAGCGATACAAGATACCGGATACGGGATACGGGATACCAGATACAAGATACAAGATTTTAACTTCGCAAAATTATGCAAGCTTTAAGCTGAACGGACTTATCCGGTATCTTGTATCCGGTATCCTGCATTTCCTATCTTTGCAAACTTTATGAAATACATCAACGAAATAAACAAACGCAAAACCTTCGCCATCATATCTCACCCGGATGCGGGAAAAACAACGCTCACAGAAAAATTCCTCCTATTTGGTGGTGCCATACAAACTGCCGGCGCCGTAAAAAGCAATAAGATCAAGAAGCATGCTACCAGTGATTTTATGGAGATCGAAAGGCAGCGTGGTATCAGCGTGGCCACGAGTGTAATGACATTTGAATACGAAGGGCACCTGATAAATCTCTTAGATACACCAGGCCACAAGGATTTTGCCGAGGATACTTACCGCACGTTAACCGCAGTAGATAGTGTTATATTGGTCATTGACAGTGTGAATGGGGTAGAAGCCCAAACCCGCCGCCTGATGGAAGTTATTGCCATGCGTAATACGCCGGTAATCGTTTTCATCAATAAAATGGACAGGGATGGAAAGAACCGTTTCGACCTGTTGGAAGAAATAGAGAATGAATTAAAAATCCAGCTTCATCCAATGACGGTTCCTATTAATAGCGGTAAAGAATTTAAAGGAGTTTATGACCTGCATAAAAAAAGCCTCGTATTGTTCACTGCAGGAACAAAAGCAAATGATGAAAATGTTTTGAATATCAGTGATTTGAATGATCCTATCTTAAATTCTAAAATAGGCGAAAACAATGCCAATACATTAAGGGAAGATGTTGAACTGATCGATGGGGTTTATGGAGAATTGAATGAAGCTGATTATTTAAACGGGTTAACAGCGCCTGTATTTTTCGGCAGTGCGGTCAACAATTTTGGGGTGAAGGAAATGCTGGATACATTTGTCCGCATAGCCCCAACACCGAGACCCAGGCATACAACTACCCGTGACATCAAACCAGAGGAAGATAAGTTCAGTGGATTTGTTTTTAAGATACATGCCAACCTTGATCCCAAACATCGTGACAGGATCGCATTTTTAAGGGTATGCAGCGGCAGGTTTGCACGCAATACTTATTACCACCACGTTCGGCAGGATAAGGATGTTCGTTTCAGTAATCCCTATAGTTTTCTTGCCCGGCAGAAAGATGTAATTGAAGAAGCTTATCCGGGTGATGTGGTGGGTTTATTTGATACCGGAACATTTAAGATAGGTGATACGCTTACAGAGGGGGAGAATTTTTATTTCACTGGGATACCGAGTTTTTCACCTGAAATATTTAAAGAGGTGATCAATAAAGATCCAATGAAAACCAAACAATTGGAGAAAGGATTGAATCAGTTAACTGATGAAGGGGTTGCACAATTATATACCCAGTTTGGTGGAAACAAGAAGATCATCGGTTGTGTGGGTGAATTACAGTTTGAAGTGATCCAATACAGGTTGATGCAGGAATATGGAGCATCCGTTCAAATGAACAACCTGCCTTTTTACAAAGCATGCTGGTTAACCAGTAAGGA
This sequence comes from Ferruginibacter sp., assembly GCA_031385805.1. GTDB lineage: Bacteria > Bacteroidota > Bacteroidia > Chitinophagales > Chitinophagaceae > Ferruginibacter. The sequence continues at coordinate 1,336 of JANNBU010000304.1, read as the reverse complement.
TCCAAAAAAATTAGAAGATTTTGTAAAATACAAACAGGCAAATATTGCTGCCGATAAAGATGATCATCTCGTTTATCTTGCCCAAAGTGAATGGTTCTTAAATACAGAAAGGACGAATAACCCGGATATTGAGTTTCATTTTACCAGCGAAATACACAAATAGTTTGAAGTTTGATGTTGGGGCTATGAAACTGAGCTTGAGCAATGCAAACAACCTCAAACTTCAAACTTCGAACCACTGCTGTCCGATTAAAGTATTTGCCTTTGGGCTGAAGCCCTTTTTAGCACTGTATTTCATAACCCCAGCCTTAAGGCTGGGGTTATGAAAGCGAAATCCTTTTCTGTGGCGCTTTAGCCCACTTTAACCGGACAGTAGTGACTTCAAACTTCAAACTTTGTGCTTTTTGAATAAATCTGTAAATTGTACCATGAAGAGTTTCAAACTTGATAAGTCGGTTTTTAAGGCGCAAAGTTTTGAAGAAGCCGATAAAAGTAATCGCTTTGATAAGGATATTTCACTGGCAGATCGGCTAAAAATGGCTTTTCACCTAACCTGTAGAATTTACGGCATTAAAGATGGAGACTCTTTAAAGTTGGATAAGACTGTTTTTTCTGCCCGCAAGTTTTAATTATGTTAAATATTTTCGAATCAGATTTTAGTGATTTTATAGCAGCACTCAATTTTTCTGGTACTGAATACATAGTTGTAGGCGGATATGCAGTTATCATCCATGGATACTACCGCACAACCCAGGATTTAGATATATGGGTAAATAAAACTCCTGAAAATCATTTAAAATTAAGTAAAGCATTCGCCATATTTGGTATGCCTTTATTTGATATGGATTTAAAGAATTTTATGAGTGATAAGTTCGATGTCTTTTCAATGGGAAGATCACCAATACGAATAGATATTCTTACAAACCTAAAAGGGCTTGATTTTGAAACTGCATTCGGGCATGCAATACAAAAAGAAATTGAAGGTTTAAAAGTAAAATATTTAAGCTTTGATGATTTGATAAAATCCAAAAAAAGCGCTGGCCGCCATAAAGATCTGGATGATATTGAAAAACTAAGTAACGGAAGTTAATAATTTGACTTTCGATGTTTAAAATCCAAAACTTTGAATTTTATTTATTTTTTAAAATTAACGATAACATTAATTAAATAACACAGAAATGGCTAGCGGCAGTTGCAATAATGCTGAGTTACAATTGTTAAGCAAATTACATTAAAGCCAATAGTGCTGTATGTCATCAAAACAAAGTATTTCACTAACCTTAAACCATCCGCTCATATTTGCGTTAAGGCTTTTAGCAATTGCTGCCTAATTGGG
>JANNBU010000290.1:0-2241 GCA_031385805.1 Ferruginibacter sp. | reverse complement strand
CAACAAAATCTTCTATAACTACGTTCCCGATCTGGGGTACTTTTTTAAGGCTGCCGTCTTTTTGCGGCGCATAGCCGAATCCGTCACTTCCTACAACAGTTCCTGCATGAATGACCACATTTTTTCCTATAACACAATCATGATAAATTTTTACACCGGGATGGATGATGGTGTTTTCGCCAACTGTTACATTATTTCCCAGGTAAACATTCGGAAATATTTTTGCCCCGTTACTGATAACTACATTTTCACCCACATAAGCAAATGCGCCTATAAAAACGTTTTCGCCGGTCTTTGCCGTAGCATGCATATAAACAGGTTGCTGTATACCGGTGAGTTGCTGTGTTCTTATCTGCTGGTATTTATCAAGTAGCGTGGCAAAAGCGCTGTATGCATCCGGCACACGGATAAGTGTTGTAGTGATGGGTTGTTTTAATTCTAATGATTCATTTACAATAACGATGGAGGCATTGGTATTGTATAAAAAATCCTCATACTTGGGATTTGCTAAAAATGCAAGTTGGTCCGACAGCGCTTCTTCAATTTTCCCAAAAGATGAAACGGCGGTATCGGCATCTCCTTCCACTTTTCCACTGATGATCTGTGCTATTTGTGCTGCGCTGAATTGCATAATATTAAGCTTTTAGCCGTTAGAAGCAAGCTTTTAGCCGTTAGCTGTTAACTGTTAGCAAATGCATAAGGCAACATGCTAATGGGTAATGGCTAATAGCTAACAGCTATCTAAGATAACAAATGTAATATTTTTTAACGGTGCCTCTCAGGTTTTCGTTTATAAGTGCATTGTCAACTTCAGAAATATCTTTTATACTCCCGTCTTTAAACAGGATATGGATATGTTCATTTTCAAAATTATAGGTACTGCTGGCAGCCTGCCCGTTAAATGCCAGCCAGTTTGCATCTTCTATACTGACATTTAATTTTTTACTTACCTCCACGGTTTTTTCATCCAGCATCTCTTTTGTTACCGGGTCTTTAAAGTATTTTACTTTTAAAAGATGCCTGTCTAATATTCCCCTGCATAAGGTAGATAACACGATATCATCATGGGTACTCCATTTCTTAATAGCCATCAGTACATCATAATCATCAATGCTGCAAAACTGTTCCAATGTAACTGTATGAATGGGCTGATTGATAAAACTATTCAATGGTTCCTGGCATTGCGCTTTGATGAGCTTTGCCCTTTTGATGATCCTGATCAGCATTTGTTCTGCACTTAATACAGTTTTATGAAGATAAACCTGCCAGTACATGAGCCTGCGTGCCACCAAAAATTTTTCAATTGAATAAATTCCTTTTTCTTCCACCATCAATTCGCCATTGTGAACGGTTAGCATTTTTAAGATCCTGTCATAAGCGATCGTGCCTTCATTTACACCGGTAAAAAAACTGTCTCTTGAAAGATAATCCATCCGGTCTACATCCAATTGACCGCTGACAAGCTGGTGTAAAAATTTTTTTGGATATGAATCTGTGAATATTTCAAGAGCCATTTGCAACTTGCCGCCAAATTGCGTGTTCAGTTCTTTTATCAGCATCAATGAAAGTTCTTCGTGTTGCATTCCTTCAACCAGCACATGTTCTAATGCATGTGAGAATGGCCCGTGACCAATATCATGCAACAGGATTGCGATCTTGGCTGCCTGTTGTTCTTCAGAGGTTATCTGTATTCCTTTACTGGTTAGTTCCTGCAAGGCACAGCGCATTAAATGATAAGCACCAAGAGAATGATGTAATCTTGTATGAACAGCACCCGGGTAAACCAGGTGTGCCATGGCCATTTGATAGATCCTCCGCAACCGCTGGTAATATGGATGAGCGATGATCTCATTGATCAGTTCATCATCAATGGTAATAAAACCGTAAACAGGATCGTTGATAATTTTATGAAATGGCATTAATAGGTTTTATATTGGTTTATATGTTAAAAGAATTACAAAGTGAAGCAAAGCTACAAAGACAAGTTTAGAAAGTTTAGTATGTTTAGATAGTTTAGCATAAGCTTTCAGCAAAAACACTAATTTCGGTATTATAAAATCTAAACTTTCTAAACTTTCTAAACTTCTAAACTTATATTCAGACTTCTACATAAACAGACTTTACGAAAATGAATGTACCAAAAATACTCTGGGTAGATGATGAGTTCGACAGCCTTACATCACAAATAATGTTCCTGGAAAATAAAGGTTATGAAGTTCAGACACGCACCAACGGCTTTGA
>JANNBU010000284.1:0-7020 GCA_031385805.1 Ferruginibacter sp. | reverse complement strand
ACGATGACACAGTTCAGTTTACACTCCCCGGACTTTTGTTTTATAAATATACAAATAAATCCGCATCCACACTCTACCCTTTAGTTGTAAGACAATTCGAACTTAAATAGTCTCCAAAAACTTTTTTAAAAAAGTTAAATCCATGTGAAAGCACATTTCGTAACTCTTATGCATGCCGTTCTATACCCGTTGAAGATCATCCCTTAAAACACCTCTCATACATTTTGGTAAGCGTAAAACTGTTTACAGGCCGCTGCTAACCTGCCGGTTGAAATATCAAACATATATCAACTGCTTACAAAAACCTCAACCACCACAAGAAATTTTTCACTCACTTCTAAATTAAAAAATGTATGAAACGAAAAATTTATGCAGCTATCATGCTGTTTGCAATGGTTGTAAATACGTTCCCGGTATGGGCATCCAGCCACAGGGAAGCGCCGATGATCGCCGATGATCCACTGGCAGATAATACAGATGTGTATGCTTTTAAAAGCCCCAATGATCCGAATAAGATCGTATTGATCGCCAATTACATCCCTTTTGAGATTCCACAAGGCGGACCGAATTTCAATCATTTCAGTCCGAATGTGCGCTATGAGATACACGTTGATAACAATGCATCAACAAGTGGCGACGATATCATTTACCGTTTTACGTTCAAAAGAACCAATGAAGACCCCACGACTTTCTTCAACATCCGTTTGGGTAAAGAAAATCTGAAAACAACTTATAACCTGGAAAGAAGTACAAATGGTGGAAGAACATTCCGCAACATACTCCGCAATGGAATTGTACCTCCGCCGAATATCGGTCCAAGGTCTATTAGTTCTCCTGTTGGATTGAATGCGCCTGATTATGAAACCCTCATGCAACAAGCTATCGGTACTGCAAACACCGGCGAAAAAGTTTTTTGCGGCCCGGTTGATGATCCTTTCTTCGTAGACCTCGGCGGTATTTTTGATCTGGGTGATGCACCACGCCAGGGCCCCTCACAATCACAGGATGGTTTGAAATGCATCAATGTATCTACCATTGCATTGGAAGTTGATATCAGCACTTTGCAAAAAGATCGTAAATCTGTAAACCAGGCAGCCAATATTCTTGATCCGAATTATGTGATCGGTGTATGGGCTTCTGCCAGCAGGCAAAAGATAACTGTATTGAATGAGGTTTCAAAGTATGGATATGGATATGACTGGGATAGCCACAATGATAATGACCGGGAAAATCCTGCGGAATCTCATTTGGGACCATGGATACAGGTTTCAAGATTGGGAATGCCACTGACCAATGAAGCTGTGATTCCTGTTGGTGATAAAGATCTTTGGAACAGGTTAACACCTTACCAGGACCTTGCCCGTCTTAGTAAATTTGGAAATTATTTTTACAATCCCGAATTGGCGTTGTACATGGATGATGCACAGTTTGGTGGGGCAGTTCCCGCTTTTGCTCCATTGAGGGTGCAAAAAAATTCATTGGGCCAGTTTGGATTTGGAAACGGGCAAAATGGTCTTTACGGTTTAAGAGGTAATCCTGCTTTGAATGGCACGGCATTGAGCGATGCAAATTTTGGTGCATTGTTATTGCCTGGTCCAGGCAAACCACGTTCGGTAGATCTTTGGCCGATCTTTCATACAGGTGTTCCAAATTTAGCGCCGTATCAATTAGCAACAGGCAAAGGCGGTAATCCACTTGCAGTTGGAAAACCATTTATCAATAATTTTCTACCAAATGGAGGCGACATGCTTCGCCTGAATATGGCTGTGCCTGCTACTTCACGTACATCTGCAGATTTCAGTTCGGAAGGATTGGTGCAGGCAGCAGTATTGGGGTTACTTGATCCAAGGTTCAATACAAATACGAATCTTGAATTTATTCCCAACATGGATGGTTTTCCAAATGGCAGGCGGTTGGAAGATGATGTAACAAGAATTGAATTGCAGGCAGTGGCTGGTGTTGTATTGGCTGCCATAGGTTTGTGGTACGATGATTATATACCGGGAACAAGTGCAAGCCCGGTCACCCCGCAATTATTAAATGTAGTTACGTACAGTACCGGCATCAATGCCAATGACATTGCGTTTAAAACTTCGTTCCCTTATGAGCAAACGCCGTGGGCAGGTACGCATAACTGTGATTGTGGTCCGGCTGTTCCCAAAGGAAAAGGAAATCCGATCAGCAGTTACGGGCAACCAAATATAAATAAGTCTGCTGGTTTGTCTTTATCAGCGCCCGAAGTGATGATGAAGAGTTCACCCAATCCATTTACCGGTAACTCAACCATACAATATGAATTGAGAAGCGCTTCACATGTAAGCATTGCTGTTTATGATGTACAGGGCAAGGAAGTAAAAATATTGGTGAATAAAAACCAAAACGCAGGCAGTTATACCGAGAACTTTAACGGTGCAGGCCTGGGATCTGGTATTTATTTTATTAAGATCGCCAAAGATGGAGTAGTTAAACAAACACTTAAAGTGGTTAAAGGTTAGTATGAAAAATTAAAGAGGTTGCATGGTGCCGCCATGTACGCAAACCTGCAACCTCTTTTTATAAAAAAAAATTACAGAACAACTCTTTACTCTTTAAATGAATTCATAATTTTTTAATCACATTGAAATGAAAAAGAATTACTGGTATATAATACTCCTGGTATTTTTTACTGCAACAGTAAGTTTTGTGGTAATCAAGTATAAAAGTAAACAACAGGTTGAAAAAAATACCGAGTATGGATTGTTGCCGCGTATGAACAATAACAACCAGGCTGAATGGCTGGCTGCTAAAAAAAATACTGATAACCTGGTTGCTAAAATAAAAGCAAATCCCGGAGATATAAGATCAGCGCTTGCATTGGCCAATGCCTATATCATGGAAGCCAGGATCAGCGGCAATATTGCTTATTATGATAAAGCTGCCATGAAAACAGTTGACAATATACTTTTACAGGAACCTGCAAACTATGAAGCATTGATGTTGCGTTCATTGCTTCAATTATCACAACACCATTTTGCCGATGGGTTGGCAACAGCAATAACAGCGGCAAAAATAGATTCCAACAGTGCGTTCGTTTATGGCTTACTGACAGATGCTAATGTGGAAATGGGAAATTATGCAGCAGCGCTTGATGCAGCAGATAAAATGATCTCTGCCAGGCCTGATCTTCGTTCTTATTCCCGTATCGCTTACCTGCGGGAGATTCATGGTGATTATCCCGGCGCTGTTGATGCAATGAAACTTGCTATCGAATCTGGTGTACCAGGGGAAGAATCAACCGAGTGGTGCAGGACACAATTGGGAAAATTATACGAACATGTTGGCCAAAAAGAAAAAGCAGGGTTTCAATACCGGTTATCATTAGCCGCAAGGCCGGGTTATGCTTATGCACTGGCAGGCCTGGGACGAATTGCTTCGGCAGAAAAAAAATATGACAGCGCTGTTTTTTATTTTGAAAAAGCTGCAGGTTTAGTGAACGACCTGAGTATTAAAGAGAATCTTGCTATTGCTTATAAAGGAGTAGGGAAGATCGATCAGGCAAATAAAATGAATAAAACAGTGATCGATGAGATGAATACAAATGCGAAAGCAGCGATTGATGACCCTTCGGCTGGGCATTATTCCGATAAGGAACTTGCGTATGCATACCTGCAAAGCAATAATTATGATAAAGCGCTGGAGCATGCATTGGCAGAATACAACCGCCGGCCGAAGAATATAGATGTAAATGAAACAATGGCCTGGGTTTATTATAAAAGAAATGAATTTACAAAGGCCCTGCCTTACTTAGAGGCAGCATTGGTTACGCACAGCATGAACCCTGTGCTTTTATGTACTGCAGGATTGGTTTATGCCAAAACCCGGAATACGGCAAAGGCCAAACTAATGTTGAGCCTCGGTTTAAAACATGATCCTGTTATGCCGGAAGATATAAAAAAAGAAAGCACAGAAGCATTGCAAAAATTATAATCAGTGAACGGTAATAAATATAATAATAAAAAAACGTTCTTATTTTTTGTGTTCTTCTTATTGATAGGCAAGATCGTTTCTGCACATACCATTAATTATTCATTGGATAATGCACCTGTGCATGAAGTGGCCTGGTATTATTTTAAGTTAGGGTTTGCTCATATTATTCCACAAGGCATTGATCATGTTTTGTTCATCATTGGAATCTGTCTGATCAATACAAAATTAAAATCGATCATTTACCAGGCATCTGCCTTTACAGTTGCCCATACCATTGCATTGGCGTTGAGTATGAAGAATATCATTGTTGCGCCCAGCCTTGTCATAGAGCCCATCATCGCATTGTCTATCGTTTTTGTAGCCATAGAAAATATTATCCTAAGTGAATTAAAACCCTGGAGGATATTATTGGTATTTATGTTTGGATTGATACATGGATTGGGTTTTGCAAGTTCATTGAATGAGATCGGTTTGCCGCCCAATAAATTCTTTACATCTATTCTGATGTTTAATGTTGGGGTAGAGATTTGCCAGGTATTGATCATTGCAGTACTGTTTTCATTGTTGATCAAACCATTTAAGCATAAGCTTTGGTATCGTTACAGGATCGTGTATCCTATTTCTATTTGTATTGCGTTGATAAGCAGCTATTGGACGATTGAGAGATTATTTGGATAGGTTTCATTGTTATCCTTAACGGTAAGGATTAAAAAAAATACATATCTTTCTGGCAGCAAACTAATACTATAACTGCCTGTTTATGAAAACAAAGACCTGGTTCGTATCACTATTCTCTTGTTTTTTTATTCTTATTACAGTTAATTCAGTTAGGTCCCAAACCATTTTCACTGAAAGTTTTGAAGGCACATTTCCTCCCGCAGGATGGACTATTATTAATGCGGGAACGGGTTATCCATGGTCGCAAGTTTCGGGCGCAGTTTATTCTATGAGTGGTGTAAAAGCAATGCAACGCCCTTCAAACACAAGTATTACAGGGAATGCATGGGCATTTACTCAAAATCTGACCCTATCAACAGGAATGTATTACCGTATTTCTTATTGGTACAGGGAGCTGTATTCAACCAGAATTGAAAAATTGAAAGTTAGCATTGGTAATGCAGCAACAATTGCAGCTCAAACCACAACACTTCATGATTATACGGCTATAACCACCACTCCCTTTATCGAAGGAGCAGATACTTTTACGGTGGCTACCAACGGTAATTACAATATTGGATTTTATTGTTACACTGATCCAAATGTTATCAGCGCATTATTAATCGACAGCGTAGTATTTCAGCAATTAGGCCCCGTTACCTGTAGCGGAACTCCGACAATTGGAACTATTTTGGGGCCTGCCTCTGTTTGTTCCGGGGTTAACTTTACATTAAATTTGTCAGGAAATTATATCTCCAGTGGCTTATCACTGCAATGGCAATCTTCGCCGGCTTCAGCAAATACGTTTGCGGATATTGTCGGGGCTAACAATCAATCATATACGACTTCACAAACAGCAGCAAAGGATTACAGGTGTATTGTCACTTGCTCTAATGGTGGAAGTTCGGTTATATCAAATATTAAAGCTGTTGGAATGAGAGCATTGTGTTATTGTATTCCTCCTGCGAGTGATTGTTCAATAAGATATATAGCGAATATAACGATCGGGTCGATAAACAATCCCTCAACTTGCAGCAGCAATGGATACACTAATTACTATGATATAGTTCCCCCAACCGATCTTGCCATTGGGACAACGGTTCCAATATCTATAACACCGGGTGGTGATGCATTTAACAAAAATTTTGCTGTATGGATAGATTACAATCATAATGGAGTATTTGAAGTTTCTGAATATCAAAACTTGGGTACATCTCCAGGTATTAATAATAGTGTGGTTAACAGTTCAATTGTTGTAAACACAAATGCAACGGTAGGGTTAACCATGTTACGTTTAAGAACCAAGGGTACTGGCATTATGTTAAATGGCTCTAATGCTTGTACATCCCTCTCCAACGACAACGGAGAAACCGAAGACTATTTAGTTAATATTGCTCCCATGCCACTGTGTTCAGGCTTACCAATTGGCGGAACAACAAACAGTACAATAACCACAATATGCCCGGATATAAATTTTGTACTTAAAATTACAGGAGCCTCATCAGGTAATTCGGGATTTACTTATCAATGGCAGAGATCACTCAATGGAACAATCTGGACTGATATTAATGGTGCTGTAGCAGATTCATTGGTAACCTCACAAAATACAGTGAATTATTATCGTCGTAAAATTTTATGCACGGGTAGCGGCCAATTTGCTTTTTCAACTATTTTGCAAATAGGTTCGAATAATTATACAACCTGTTATTGTATTCCCAATCCATCCAATTGCACTTCCTTTCCATATGCAGGAATTGACTCTGTTTCAGTTAGCAATATTCACAATGCCTCAGCGTGTGGCACAAACGGATATACTGATTATACATCTGGTGTTGCGCCGGGAAATATTCAGGCTGGGACATACCTGCCAGTTTATTTAAAATTTGACAGTTATTTCTCAGGGTCTACAAAATATGCAAGCTTGGGGATCGATTTCAATCACAATGGAATATTTGATCAAATAGAAACTATTGATCTTGGCACAGGCACAGTCTCGCTTAGTAAGTTAGTAAGGATACCTTTTAATGCATTAACCGGCAATACAAGGTTGCGTGTAAGGGTATCAGACGGTAGTCCAGGAATGTGTTACACAATTACAAATGGTGAAACTGAAGATTATCTTGTGAATATTAATGCTGCTTCAACGCCCGGGCCGAATTTTTCATTTTTTGTAAACCCACTTGCAACAGGTAATGGCAATGGTTTGTCCTGGACAAATGCATTTACCAGTTTAATGAGTACGCTGGATGTGGTATTTCCTGCTGATACGATCAGGATTGCCAAAGGAACCCATTCAGTGAGTGGTGCCCCATATTATTTCAATATAAAAGATTCTGCTGTATTGCTGGGAGGATATCCCAATAGCGGCAATCCTTCTGACGCTTTAAGAAATTGGGC
>JANNBU010000282.1:0-4469 GCA_031385805.1 Ferruginibacter sp. | reverse complement strand
CAAAAGCATGGTACACCATCGATACCAATATTTCTTTTTATGATGAAAAGAAAAGGGTGGAAATGACAGCGCTTCCTGCAACCAATTATGAAATAACAACGCTCATAGATTTTAACAGCCCGGTATTGGGTACACAGCATGCCAGTTTAAAAAGCCTGAAAGATTTTCAGACAGAGATAGCCCCCTGTCGCACTTTTTGTTTTTTACACGAACTGGAAATGCTTATTGATAACAACCTCATCAAAGGAGGCGATATCAACAATGCAATTGTAATAGTAGATAAAGCAGTTACAGCAGAAGAAATGGGTCGCCTGGCAAAAGCATTTGGCCGCACAAAAGTTGAAGTAAAAAGTGAAGGCTATCTCAATAATCTTGAACTGCGTTTTCCCAATGAACCCGCCAGGCATAAATTATTGGATGTTGTGGGAGACCTTGCTTTGATAGGATATCCCATCAAAGCACACATCATTGCCAACCGGCCAGGCCATAGCAGTAACGTAGAGTTTGCAAAAAAGTTAAAACAGTATATCAAGAAAAATAAACACACGAAGGGTATCCCGGTTTACGATCCTAACCAGCCGCCGGTTTATACGCAACAACAGATAGAAAAAACACTGCCCCACCGTTATCCTTTTTTATTGGTAGATAAGATCATTGAACTAACAGATAATTATATTGTAGGAATAAAGAACGTTACATTCAATGAATATTTTTTCCAGGGGCACTTCCCGGGAAATCCTGTTATGCCCGGTGTTTTACAAATAGAAGCATTGGCACAAACGGGCGGTATTTTATGTATCAATGCCATGCCGGAAGGATCTTATGATACTTACTTTTTAAAAGTAGATAATTGTAAGTTCAAACAAAAAGTGGTTCCCGGCGATACCATGATCCTTAAAATGGAACTGATAGAACCCATACGCCGCGGTATTTGTGTAATGAGGGGAAATGTATATGTTGGTAATAAACTTTGTACCGAAGGTGATTTCACTGCACAGTTGGTGAAGAGAAATTAATTGATCGTCAATAGGGTTCTTGTTTATATAGTATCAATAAAAAAGAAAATAATTTTGAATTGAAAGAATCAGCACATTACCAAATTTCCAAATTAATCAGATGATCCATCCGCACACATATATTCATCCCAATGCCAAGCTCGCAACCAATGTAAAAATTGATCCGTTCAGTGTGATCCATCAGAATGTAGAGATTGGTAAAGGTACCTGGATCGGCAGCAGTGTAACCATTATGGAAGGTGCACGCATTGGCAACAACTGCCGCATTTTCCCGGGAGCTGTAATAGCAGGCATACCACAAGACCTGAAATATGAAGGGGAGAATACAACGGTAGAAATTGGTGACAATACAACCATCCGGGAATTTGTAACCATTAACCGTGGAAGCAAAGACAAATGGACAACCAAGGTTGGCGATAATTGTCTCATCATGGCTTATAGCCATATTGCACATGATTGCGTGGTGGGAAATAACTGTATCATGAGCAACAATACACAAATGGCCGGGCATGTTACTTTGGGCGATCATGCGATCCTCGCCGGCATGTGTGCCATACACCAGTTTGTACAGATCGGGCAGCATGCATTCGTTGCCGGTGGTTCTCTTGTAAGCAAAGATGTTCCTCCTTATATAAAAGCCGGTCGTACACCGTTAAGTTATGCGGGTGTAAATTCTGTTGGTTTAAAACGCAGGGGATTTTCCCTTATTAAGATCAATCAGATACTTGATATTTACAGCATCATTTACAATAAGAATTTAAATACATCACAGGCACTTAACTATATTGAAGAAGAATTACCGGCTACAGATGAACGTGATGAAATTGTAACATTCATCCGTGAAAGCGGCCGTGGTATCATTAAGCGTTTTAGTAAGGGAAGTATGGAGGATGAGTAAAACACCCCCTCCGCCCCCTAAAGGGGTAACCGGCGCCCTGAGTATAGAAACCTCATTTGAAAATTGAGCATTGAGAATTGTGTATTGAACATTTTTATTTTACAAACAGTGGTAATGCTATTAAGCTTCATTGGCGTCGCACTCTTGTACATCATATCATCATTGAACAATGCTAAAAATTTTACAAACCCAATTCGAGTTCCTTCTCCTTTAGGAGAAGGGTTGGGATGAGGCTTATGCAAATCACACTAACCAATACCGGCAAACGATATAACAGGGAATGGATATTCCGTCATCTTGATTATGAATTCATTCCCGGGAAAACTTATGCCATAACCGGCCCCAATGGTTCGGGAAAATCAACACTGCTGCAGGTTATTGGCGGGGCGATTCAGCACAGTGAAGGAGAGGTAAAATACAATGATGCAAGATACAAGATGCAGGATACAGGATACGGGATACAGGATAAGAACCCTGATCCGGTATCTGGTATCCGGTATCCGGTATCCGGTATCGACGCTTATAAAAACATCGCCATCGCCACTCCTTACCTCGAACTCATCGAAGAAATGACCGCCACCGAATTTCTCAGCTTTCATTCAACTTTTAAAAAACTTACAAAATCAATTCCCGAAATACTTGCAGAATTAGGTTTACAAAATGCTGCGAACAAGCAAATTCGTTATTTCAGCAGTGGTATGAAACAAAGATTAAAACTGGCACAGGCATTCTTTAGCAACAGCACAGTGTTATTATTGGACGAACCTGCTACCAACCTCGATGCAGATGGTATTGAATTGTACCACCAGCTCATTAATAAATACACAAAAGAAAAATTGGTAATTGTTAGCAGCAATGACAAGCAGGAATATAGTTTTTGTGAAGAAGTGATCTCAATAAATAACTATAAATAAAAAAGAGCGACCAATTGATCGCTCTTTTTTATTTATAGTTATTTATTTTTTCTTCTTGCAAGGAATGAACATGGTAAAACCAACATTCCAGATGAACGCTCCGCCTTTGCTAATATTTTTTATAGGATCGTCAGTAAAACTTATACTTCCTGATGTACTAGTTGTTGTGTAAGTATACTTAGTAGAATTGTACCTGAAACCCAATCCTGCATTTACTGCCACGTTTGTAGCAACGAAGTGATTCACTCCTACGATAGCTTCTCCCGAAACGGTAAGAGGCTTTTTCGTATAGTTGACTTTATATGTATCTCCTGTCGCTATTTCTTTATTTTCCTCCTTACGTGAAAGGTTAGTACCGATTCCTCCGCCGATTTGTCCATAAAATCGTGTATTGTTATTCTTTCCAAAATAAAGACGAGCAAATGGCATAAATTCAAGCGTAAAGGCGTTGAATTTATCTTCTTCAATATCAATACTTGTTACAGGATGCTGTCTTACAGATTTGTTAGACGCATAATTTAATCCCAAAGTAGCACCAATAGCTAAATTGTTAGAAACGAAAAAACCAAAGCGAGGCATTAAGCCAATTGAAAATCCATTCTCTTTAGTGCGGCCTATAACAGTAGTTGTACTACCAGAAGTTTCTTCCCAACGTACTTTATTGTTAGCTACAGATAGATTACCTAATCCACCTTCTGCGAACATGTTACCCTTGACAAACTGGGCATTGGTAGCCAGAGTTAAAAAAAACGCTGCAACTGTAAATAATAAGATTGCTTTTTTCATAATAATAGTTTTAGTTAAAAATAATTTTTGTAATTCTGTTAAAAAATAGAGTCTGGAATTCTAAATAAATAAGCATTTTTGATTTGACGGCGCAAAGATAGGGGGTTTGTGTAAAATTTTACACATTAAATTGCTTTATTTTGAAAATTAATTTCATAAGTAACTGATTTTAAACATATTGATGCGTTAAAAGTTATGTAACCTTTGGGAAATGGTTACCGCCTGCTTGCAATGAGCAGGTTCAGATCTGTATATTTCAAATCAAATCTTTCACTCAAATGAAAATTGGTGAGGCTTCCTTTGAATAAATAAATTCCACTACGGATATTTATCTTATACCAAACCACATTGTCTATGCCGCCATCTTCGGCGGTCTCAAGCAACAATGGCATCAATACATTGCTGATGGCCTGGGAAGCTGTTCTTGCAAAACCGCTGGGAATATTAGGAACGCAATAATGTATCACATCATATTTTGAGAATACGGGTTTTTTATGAGTGGTTACCATGCTTGTCTCAAAACAACCGCCATGATCAATACTAACATCCACGATCACAGTGCCCGGCCGCATATTACTCACCATTTCTTCTGTAACCACAACAGGTGTGCGCCCGCCTGCCCCACTCAGTGCACCAACCGCAACATCGCATGTTTTTAATTGCTTGGCCAGTATTTTCGGTTCTATAACTGATGTCCATAAACGCCCGCCGATATTATTCTGCAAACGCTTAAGCCTGTAAATGCTGTTATCAAATATTTTTACACTGGCGCCCATGGCCAATGATGTCCTCGCTGCATACTCTCCAACAATACCGGCCCCGATGATGATAACTTTTGTAGGTGGTATACCACTG
>JANNBU010000259.1:0-1591 GCA_031385805.1 Ferruginibacter sp. | reverse complement strand
TATGCGCA
Organism: Ferruginibacter sp.; assembly: GCA_031385805.1. Lineage (GTDB taxonomy): Bacteria > Bacteroidota > Bacteroidia > Chitinophagales > Chitinophagaceae > Ferruginibacter. Next base: position 1,583 of record JANNBU010000259.1, on the reverse strand, counting down.
ACCAGGCAGCAAAAAAAAATTTGACGAAAATACTTTTTTTGAAGCAGGCAGTATAACCAAGACATTTACCGCATATATTTTGTTATCGGTTTTAAGAGATCATCAGCTCAGTGACAGTATTGACATTCTTTCTTTTCTTCCTGATTCTGTACAGCAGAATAAAGCGTTGGAAAAGATCAGTTTTTTAAAGCTGATGAACCATACTTCCGGCCTTCCCCGTCTGCCGGATAATATGCTAATTAAGGAAGATGACCTGCAGCCTTATGAAATGTATGATTCAAAAATGCTTTTTGATTACCTGGAAAAAGCCATTCCATCCATCAGCAAAAGATCAGAATATTCCAACCTGGGGATGGTTTTGGCAGGAGTATTGGCAGAAAGAATCTCCGGATTATCTTATGCCGCTCTTTTAGATAAATATATTTTTCTGCCTTTTAAAATTGTAAATGCTGAGAACAGCATTGAGAAATCTGACAACAAAAGCCAGGGGTATATAACTGATACTGATAAAGCGCCATACTGGAACATGAATGTGATGGCGCCTGCAGGCGGTTTGAAATGCAGTGCAAAAGAAATGCTCAGGTATTTGAGTTCTATGAGCAAACCTAATGATAAAAAAGCTGCTGCTATCATTGATAATTTATTACAACCAACTGTATCATTGAGTAATACCATGAAGGTTTGCAGGGCATGGCATACACTTCAACAAAAAGACAAGCCTGTTATTTACTGGCATAACGGTGGTACTTATGGTTTTTCTACTTTCGCGGCTTTTTTAAAAGATACAGACCAGGCGGTTATGATCGTAATAAACAAGTTTGACAGCAATAACATTTCAGATGACCTTGGGTTTACGATCATGAAAAAAATGCTGGAATGACAGATAAAAAACTGGTGACTTTTTTAAATGAAAAAGTGATCGCTTATAACAGGCCCGGTTTCATAGCCGCAGATCCGATCTGCATTCCTCATAGTTTCAGCAAACAACCGGACATTGAAATTGCAGGTTTTTTTGCGGCGATCTTTGCATGGGGAAACCGTACAACCATTATCAATAAATCCAGGGAACTGATGCAATTGATGGACAATGCGCCGCATGCATTCTGCCTTCATCATTCAGACAATGATCTGAAAAAATTACTCTCATTTAAACACCGCACTTTCAATCCTACTGACCTATTGTATTTTATTTCTTTTTTTAAAATGCATTATCAAAAAAATGTTTCCTTAGAAACAGCATTTACAAAATGGATGAATAAAAAAGATGATACTGTTGAAAATGCATTGAATGGTTTTTACCGGTATTTTTTTTCATTAGATGATGTTCCAAAAAGAACTTTGAAACATATTGCTTCCCCGGCAAAGAATTCCAGTTGTAAAAGATTGAACATGTACCTCCGCTGGATGGTAAGAAAAGATCATTGCGGGGTTGATCTTGGTTTATGGAAAAAAATATCCCCATCACAATTGATCATACCTTTGGATGTGCATGTGGCAAGGGTTGCCAGGCACTTTAAATTATTGTCCCGAAAAATTACTGATTGGCCCGCGGCATTGGAACTGACAAACGAAATGAAAAAACT
>JANNBU010000258.1:0-10342 GCA_031385805.1 Ferruginibacter sp. | reverse complement strand
GTTGGTTTTTGATAATGTAAAAATTCCTAAAGAAAATATTTTACCAAATGTAAAAGGATTGAAAGGGCCGCTGGGTTGTTTAACCAAAGCCCGTTACGGCATTGCCTGGGGAGCAATTGGCGCTGCCATGGATTGTTATGATACGGCATTGAATTATAGTAAAGAAAGGGTGCAGTTTGGCAGACCGATCGGCGGATTTCAATTACAACAAAAGAAATTAGCCGAAATGGTTACCGAAATTACCAAAGCGCAATTATTGAACTGGCGCCTGGGTGTTTTAATGAATGAAGGAAAAGTTACCCCGCAACAAGTGAGTATGGCAAAAAGAAATGCCTGCGAAGTAGCAACAAATATCTGCAGGGATGCACGCCAGATGCTGGGCGGGATGGGCATTACAGGCGAATACCCTGTTATGCGCCACATGATGAATTTAGAAAGTGTGATCACATACGAAGGTACACATGATATTCATTTGCTGATAACGGGAATGGATGTTACGGGGTTGAATGCGTTTAAATAAGCAACCCCCTCCGCCCCCTAAAGGGGGAACTTTAGAATATTGAACAAGGAACAAGGAATTTCAAATTATGAAGTGTTGGCTTTTTCATTCTGCATTCAGTATTCCTTGTTCCTTGTTCGATATTAGAAACCACCATGAAGATTGAAATTACTATTTTGAAAATTTTTTAATTAGCATATATGATCGAAGAAAATAAAAATAGCAACGATCCAGGTTCCCCCTTTAGGGGGGCAGGGGGTAAAATATCAGTCATCGGCTCCGGCACCATGGGTAACGGTATCGCTCATGTATTTGCTCAATCAGGTTTTACAGTGAACTTAATTGATGTCAATCCATCACAATTGCAACGGGCATTGGCAACCATCACTAAAAACCTTGACAGGCAGGTTGCCAAAGGCACATTGACTGAAGAACAAAAAAAATCTACGCTTGCTAATATCAGTTATGTAAGTGATATTACTGTTGGCGTACAAAATGCACAACTTGTTGTAGAAGCGGCTACGGAAAATATAAATTTAAAGCTGGAAATATTTAAACAACTTGATATGGCTGCTCCTGCAGGTTGTATCCTTGCAACGAATACGTCTTCTATTTCCATTACAAAAATTGCAGCTGTTACAAAAAGGCCGGGAAATGTTATCGGGATGCATTTTATGAACCCTGTTCCGGTTATGAAATTAGTAGAGATCATCAATGGATATGCTACTAAAAAGGAAGTGACTGAAACCATTGTTGAGTTGAGTAAACAGCTTGGAAAGATTCCCTGTGCTGTAAATGATTATCCCGGGTTTATTGCCAACCGTATTTTAATGCCCATGATCAATGAAGCCATTTATAGTTTATACGAAGGCGTAGCAGGAGTTGAAGAAATAGATACCGTTATGAAACTCGGTATGGCCCACCCGATGGGACCTTTACAATTAGCCGATTTTATTGGCCTCGATGTTTGTCTCAGTATCTTAAAAGTATTGCAGGATGGTTTTGGTAATCCGAAATATGCGCCCTGCCCTTTATTGGTGAATATGGTGATGGCCGAGAAATTGGGGGTTAAAAGTGGTGAAGGATTTTATACATATACTGCCGGGAGTAAGGACTTGGTGGTGAGTGTGGGGTTTAAGAAATAGTAAATAAACTTTTCTAAAGTTTAGAACTTTGGAAAAGTTAAGTACATATAATGAATCACTACGACGTTATCATCATTGGTGCCGGGCCAACGGGTTTAATGGCTGCAACCCAACTGGCAAGGTATAACATTAATTTTTGTATAATAGACAGCAAAGCCGGGCCAACAGACCAATCCAGGGCCATCGTAATCACTGCCCGCAGCATGGAAATATACCAGCAGATGGGTATCAGTGATACTGCCATTGATAAAGGAAGGTTCATAACAGATTTCTCCATATTTATAAAAGGAAAACAAAAAGCAGCAGCCAGTATTGGCGAATTTGGAAAAGGAATGACAGACTTTTCCTACATGCTTGCTTTTGAACAAAGCCAGAATGAAAAATTACTGGTAAAAAAGCTTTTTTCTTATGATCATGAAGTCTGTTGGAATACCGAACTGGAAAATATTGTACAGCAACCCGGGCAGGTAGAAATACAAGTAAAATATTTATCGAAACCGGGGAAGCCTGTTGAAAAATTATCTGCCAGGTATGTGATAGGATGTGATGGAGCAAAAAGTGTTGTAAGGCATTTACTGAATTTCACTTTTAAAGGCGGCACTTATGAAAAACAATTTTACGTTGCCGATACCAGGTTAAAATGGAATGAAGGATTTAATAAACTTGTACTTTGCCCGGGCAGGAAAAATTTTTGCGGCTTCTTTCCCATGGCCGGAAATAACAGTCATCGGATCATCGGTACCATTCCAACAGAACTAAATGACCGGCAGGAAATAACTTTTGATGATATAAAGGATACGATCAAAGACACCGTAAAATTTCCGATCGAAATAGAAGCAATGAATTGGTTTTCGGTATACAAACTTCATCACAGGGCAGTAGAAGCATTCAGCAAAGGGAATTGTTTTTTAGCGGGCGATGCAGCGCATATACACAGCCCTGCGGGTGGCCAGGGAATGAATACAGGCCTGCAGGATGCCTATAACCTCACCTGGAAATTAGCATTGGTGATAAAAAATATAGCCAATGAAAAAGTTTTAAACACTTACAACGAAGAACGTTTACCATTTGCACAATGGTTGTTGAAATTTACAGATAGGGCATTTTCAGCCATGACAAGCAGCAATCCCATTATTTCATGGCTGCGAAGTAATGTATTACCCATTTTTGTAAACCTCTTCCTGAAAAAAACAGCAGTAAGAACGGCCATGTTCAAAGCAGTTTCTCAAATTCAGTGGAGTTATAAAGACTCCTCAGTTTCTCAAAACAGATCTTCGCAAAAATTAACTTTCAATGCCGGGGACCGCCTGCCTTATATACTATTGAAAAAAGGAAATGCCAGTGAAAGTATTTATAAACTGCTTACAGCGCCTGTATTTCATTTGTTGATCATTGGAGATGCAAAGCCTGTTACAATTTCAAATGAAATAATAAAAACAATCCATCTCAATATTGAAGTATGCAAAGCATTTGGGATTACAAAGCCATTGTATGTATTGGTGAGGCCAGATAATTATATTGGTTTAATAGCAGATGAACTGGATGGAAAAAAGTTAAATTCTTATTTACAGAAGCGTTGTTGCTTTAATTAATAAGAACACTTATGTTTTTTGACCATATAGAAACATAGAGCACGTAAGACTTACTAAAAAACAATATTTTTACTTTTAGTTTTTCACTTTTACCTTTCAACATAAAACTATGGCAAAGAGAGAAAAAGCAATAGATAACTATATTATCAAATCGGCCGGTTTTGCAATACCAATCCTTAATCATATTCGTGAACTGGTACATTACGCCTGCCCCGATGTGGAAGAAAAAATGAAATGGAGTTTTCCTCATTTTGATTATAAGGGTGAGATGATGTGCAGCATGGCAGCATTCAAACAACATGCTGTTATGGGTTTCTGGAAAGCTGCACTTATGAAAGATGCAGCCCTGCTGGAAACTGCCAGATCGGAAGTAGCTATGGGACACCTCGGCAGGATCACTTCATTAAATGATATGCCTTCAGATAAAAAGCTGACCGGTTATATCAAAGAAGCTATGAAACTGAATGAACTTGGTAAAAAACTTCCTGCTAAAACAAAAATGCCGGGAACAAAAGAACTTGTAGTCCCCGAATATTTTCTGAAAGCACTTAAAAAAAATAAAAAAGCATTGCAAACCTTTGAAGGTTTTTCTTACTCTAATAAAAAAGAGTATGTAGTATGGGTAACTGAAGCAAAAACGGAAGACACTAAGAATAGCCGTTTAGCTACTGCTATAGAATGGATGGCCGAAGGAAAGGCCAGGCTTTGGAAATATTCAAAGAAGTAGCATTCTTCACTTTATTTTTCCAACCAAATTACCTGCCTGCCGGTAGGCAGGTAAGAATCATCCAGCATTTGAAAAAGTTGTTTTTTAGATAACCTCCCATCAACAATAACCGTATTCCAATGTTTTTTATTCACCTGCCTGCCGTCAGGCAGGTGTGATACCCGGGCAATACACTTTCAGGATATTCATCCCTTAATTCAATTGCTGTAGCCGGATCACATTTTACATTGAATTGTAATGGTGAGCTTTCCAGCGATATCAATACAAATATTTTGGTATTTACTTTAAACACAAGCGTATCTTCTCCAAAAGAAAAACCTTCTGTTACATTTCGTTTTTGCAGGACATATTCCCTGAGTTCTTCTACATTCATAAGCTACAAATATAAAAAACAAGGCCCTCCGAAAGATCGGAAGGCCTTAAATAAATAAGATCATTTATTATCTTAAAATGGTCAGGTCTGTCTTAGCCGTAAATGATTTGCCTGAGATCAGGACAAAATCAACAACTGCATAATAAGTACCATCGGGTACAGATTTTCCTTTATACCTGCCATCCCAGTCATTGTGATAATCTTTTGATGAATAAATTTCACTGCCGTACCTGTTGAATACATGCACCGTTACATTTCTAAGGCATTCATAATTGTCGTACACTTTCCATATATCATTGATACCATCACCATTGGGTGTAAACGCATTTCTAACCCTTACACAATAAGGGATTACAGTTACCAATACATCATCTGAAGCACTACATCCCAGATCATTGGTGGCTGTTATTGTGTAAAGTGTTGTGCTGACTGGTTGCACTACCGGCGAAAGTACCGTTGATGAACTCAACCCGGTTACGGGTATCCATGAATAATTTGTTGCACCTGTTGCTGTAGCAAATATTTGCACATGCTCTCCCTGGATAATAGTGATTGGCGGACCGGCATCAACCAAAACGGATTCAGTGATAAAAACATTCACATCATCAGTTTTACTACAGGATCCTAAACTGGCAGTAAGTACATAATTTGTAGTTGTAAGTGGAGAAGCCACCGGGTTGGCTACCGATGGATTATTTAACCCTGTAGTTGGCGACCAGCTATATGTTGATGCATTACTTAAAGTATATAATACAACAGATTGGTTTTTACAAATAGTTGTATCCAGTCGTCCGGTTAAAACAAGGTTATCGATAAAATCAATTGTTACGGTATTGGTTCCCGTACAACCGAGGCTATCAATGGTAGTAATAATATATGTACCCGCAGGCACTGAAAAGACATTGGAAACCTGGGTTACACCCGGGTTAGTACTTATAGAATAAACATAAGGTGAAATGCCGGTAACATTGGTAACAGTAATTGTACCATTGGTAGTACAATCAGCATTTAAAGTAGAAACGGTGGATGTAACCACATCCGTTACCAAAATAAATAAAGCAGTATCGCTACACCCGGTTGCATTCGTTGCAATTAACTGGTAAATACCGGGAACGCTTACCGATGAAACGTTGATAACAGGAACTCCTGCAAAAGTCCATGCAGTAGTTAAACCCGTTGTATTGAAAACAGTTGTAAGGTCAACTGTACTGCCGGGGCATATTTTCCTGGTTGAGTCAGCAGCAAGCACAGGCTTTAGACTAACGGTTACGATTGTTGTATCTGAACATGATACACCATTAGGAGCTGTGGCTGTAACGGTATATACATATTGGCCAGGTGAAAGCGGAGCTGTTACACCTGTAGGGTTTTGCTGTGTTGAAGTAAAACAATCAGGGCCTGTCCAAAGATATGTTGCATTTGTAACTGTACTCGCAGTAAGGTTAAGGAGGCCACCGGAACAAACAGGACTGCTATTACCTGCACTCAATGTACAAACAATATTACAGTTGCTTGATCCCGTACCACCGGTTTGCTGATAAGTTATTGAACCCGGCTGGTCACTGTAATTAGTTACAAGGAAAAGATAATACTGTCCCGCTAGTGCATTAGGAATATCTGCCACTTCCACAGGATCGGGCAAATAACTGCAATCAACAATATTTGAAGCAGAGATACCGGTGCAAGTGGCATTTAAACTGTTAAAAGGCCCCCACACAATAAAGTCAACGTCTAATGGTAGACCTGTTGTGCTGGTTTGTGAGATCGTAATGGAAATACTGCCCGAATTCTGTATCTGCAGATAATAATAAGTTGGATTAGGAGTTGTTACGAGGCATCCAAAAATACCTCCTCCTCCTGTACTAGGTTGCCCGGTAATATTCGGAACTGTAGAAGGTATTACACTAGTACAGAATGATTGTGCTGTTTGACAGGTAGCTGCGGGGGGCGGTGGTGGCGGAACCTGGGCACACAAACCAAATGTTCCGTTACCATCATTTCCATATTCCCACATCCGGATCCACAAGGTGCTTCCGGGGATAAGCCCGGTTTTTGAAATACGTGGCATAAGACCATTAGGACTATCATCATCACATTCTATCAGGGTTAAATTATTACAGTCGCCGCTATAAATTGCCATGCCTCCATCAGTTATAAATCCTGTCTGGGAATCCAGGATTATTGAGCCGGTACATGGTACAGTTAGTTTAAACCACACATCTCCGCCATTATAACTTGCACAACCTGGAGCTGGTACACCAGAAGTACCTGTAGCAGATTCGTTTGTAAATGTTTGAAAATTACAACCATTTTGAGAAACATTCAATGTTATTGCATTACATGGATCATCATTTACCGGGGGCGGTGGTGGAATGGTTATACAGATACCAAATGTTCCATTACCATTGTTACCATACTCCCAAAACCTGATCCAGATAGTACTTCCGGATGCTAACCCCGTTGCAGATATAAAAGGCATATTGCCGATACCAGCATCATCATCGCATTCTATAAGGGTTAAACCGGTGCAGGTTCCGCTATAAATTGCCATGCCGCCATCGGTAATTACACCTGCCTGTGAATTAAAATTAAGCGCCCCTCCGGAAGGGACAATAACCTGGAACCACACATCCCCGCCAAGATAACTTGCACAACCAGGATCAGGCACACCCGGGGAATCCGTTGCAGCGGCATTGGTATATATTTGAAAATTGCAGGTAGGCGATACGGTTAAGGTAATAGCTGCACAAGGATCATCATTTGCTGGCTGAGCAAAAGCACTCTTTCCATAAAGTGCTAAAAATATAATAAACAGGATTTGCCTGGCGGCCTTATTCAACCCAAAAGAAAATAATGTAAGTGCATTCATGTATATATTTTATATTCTTTCTTTATTTATGAAGCACAGGTATTTTCAAATTCCATCATGGTCATTTTTATTTTTTTGCTTCCAGTAGTTTTTTATTGATCTGTCCGGTCAGGATATGCCAGAACATTACAAAATCCGAAGCCAGGCTATACAAAGGATAGGTGAATGTGGCAGGTTTATTTCTTTCAATAAAATAATGTCCTACCCATGCAAATCCATATCCAACAACCGGTATCAATGTAAACAACCACCACTTACCGGTAATAAATCCTGCAACTAAGCATACAAAAAACAATAACGTGCCACAAAAATGAAGTAACCTGTTCTTTGCATCTCCGTGCTCTGTCAGGTAATACGGATAAAAACTTTTAAAGTCTTTATATTTTTTTTCTTCATTCATTAAGCAACGGGTTTTAAAGAATATTTTTTATTTCTTTTTAAACCCAAACTGTAACCCGATCTCATGGGCACCGGAACCTGCTGTGAATATGCTGATAGGAGTTACATAATAATCGTACGAGTAGGTTAATTTAACCCTTTGCAGTATATTAAATCCTGCCTGGATACTCCAGGATTGTTGTACCCTCCAGTTCAATGCCCACCATATCTTATCCTGGTAATCAATTTTAGCCCCGAAGTCAAATTCACTGGGAGAATGTTCGATAACCCTTGCCATGGCATTTGGAATAACATAGATATTATCTCCTGTCTGAATCTTATAACTTGCCATGAAATTATAATGACGGTATAATTTACCTCCTTCTTTTGAATTAGGTACATTGGCAAGTTCAAGTTTTGATCCTATCAGTTGATTCACAGCTGCCCCAACACTGAATTTGTCGTTTGTCCAATATATACCGGCGCCTGCATCTATCCCGATCTTTTTATCAGACCCGGTTAAGATCGGATCATTGCCCCCAAGCGATTCTGCAAGTTTACCTTTATCAACCGCAAACTGCAATGCCCTTAATTCAAGGCCAACGCCTAACCTGCCCTTTTCACCTGTCTTTATATGATACGAATAGGCGATCTGGAGGCCTGTACGGCTGGTTGGACCAGTTTCATCCCGGTATATATAAGCACCCAAACCTGCTTTTAATTTTTTTAGTTTAAAATCCCCATACACCATAAATGTCCTTGGATTCCCCGGAAACGAAGACCACTGGCTTCTATAGGAAATACCAAGCATACTATGATCTTCCATACCCGCAGCAGCAGGATTGTACATGGAGTTGTGCTGTAAATACTGGCTTGTAAAATGTAATTGCTGGCTATAAGCCGTTTGAATTATTAAAATGAAAGCTGACAGGATGATAATTTTTCTCATAATCATTTGCTTGAAGGAAGCTAAAAGTAATATTAAATTGTTAAAACTCAATTACTCAGGGAGAAAAATCTTTTAAACCTTATAATGTTTTAGTCAACTCTACGTTGCGTAGCCCATTTAGCCTGTGAAGTACTTCATCCAGCCTGTTGGAAGGAATACCCGTTGTTATTACTGAAAACAATTGGAGATCCTGCTGAAAGATAGTACAGTTGGCCTGTTTAAGTATTTGCATAATGTCATTTACCTGGGTATAATCAAAGTGAACCGAATAAGTTACCTCGATCTGCTTCTGTATAATGGGCACCGTTTGTAAAACCAATGCAGCGGCTGTTTTATAAGCATTTATCAATCCTGGTACTCCCAATAAGGTTCCACCGAAGTATCTAACAACAATAATGGATGTATTACAGAGTTTCCGGCTGTCCAATTGCCCTAATATCGGTTTTCCCGCAGTTCCCGATGGTTCGCCATCATCACTTACCCTGAAAATATCTCTTGTTATACCGATCCTGTAAGCAAAACAATGGTGTACAGCTTTGGGATGTTCCTTTTTTAATTTTTGGAGTTGTTTTTTAAACGCTTCTGTGGTTTCAACCGGGTAAGCGAATGCAATGAACCTGCTTCCCCTGTCCTTAAATTCTTCCGATGCCGACCTATCAATGGTATAATAGTATTCAGGTAATTTCAAATTTGTTTTTTTAGGTCTTTAGTAATTTATGACGCATCAGCATTATTGTAAAAACAGATCTCATCTTCCAGCAACTGTTCCTTTTTAATTAGCATATTATTTTTCAATAGCGGTGCTGCAATACCATTTTCTATCAGCAGGTTTTTATTTGTGATAAGTCTTACTTCATCCCAGCAACCAGCATCAATGAATGACTGAAGCAATATTGTACCACCTTCCACGATCAGGGAAGTTAAGTTTCGTTTGTATAAAATATCCAATGTTGCGTTTATTATATTTTCTCCTTCGCCGATCCTGCAATAACTATTATTATTATTTTCTTCTTCTTTGATCGTATTTAATATAATGGTCTGAACACTGTTATCAAACAAATGAAGATCTGCAGGAAGTTTTAGCTCTTTATCAACAACAATTCTTACAGGATCATTTCCCGGCCATAAACGTGTTGTAAGGGAAGGATCATCATACAATGCAGTGCGTGTGCCAACCATGATAGCTGCTTCTTCAGCCCTCCATTTATGCACCAGCCTGCTGGTTTGTTCATTGCTGATTATTACCCTTGAATGATCAGCATTCGCAATTTTTTTATTACTGCTCTGCGCCCATTTTAAAATGATATAAGGTCGTTGCTTTTTATGAAAAGTAAAAAATCGTTTGTTTAATTCCATTGCTGCTGCTTCCTGTACGCCTGTTATAACGTTCACACCGGCATCTCGTAATTTTTTTATGCCACTGCCATTTACTTTTTCAAATGGATCGGTACAGGCAATTACAACAGTAGGTATTTCATGCTTAATGATAAGATCTGTACACGGTGGCGTTTTTCCAAAATGATTGCATGGTTCAAGTGAAACATACAAGGTGCTTTCTTTAATTAAATGACGAAATTGTTTGGGTACATTATTTATACAATTCACTTCTGCATGGGCCTGGCCATATTGCCAGTAATGTTGCACCCAATCCCATGGTTGGCGCTGTGCTTGTTCATGATCATAAAATAATCGGCGAAGGTTATCACCGGCAATATGGCCAGGCCCATGCAGAAGTGAATTGTATAAATAATGTACCCAAACAATTTCGTCATTTAATTAAAGAAAGCACCTTGTATGTTTCACTTGAACC
>JANNBU010000252.1:0-3851 GCA_031385805.1 Ferruginibacter sp. | reverse complement strand
GTTATTGCTAGTTCCGTTATTGCGAGGAACGAAGCAATCTACCTGATCGAATACACAGATTGCTTCGTTCCTCGCAATGACGGAGTCCATAATTTTTTTAAATCAATTTCAACTCTTTATTATGAATAAAGTTTCAGATATTCTTTCCCGTAAAGGCGACAAGTATTTTTCAGTTGATCCTGATACAAGTGTGTTGGATGCATTAAAGCTGATGGCAGAAAATAATATCGGGTCAATACTTGTAATGAAAAACGGTGAATACCTTGGATTGGTAACAGAACGGGATTATTCCCGGAAAGTGATATTGATGGGCAAGCATTCAATAGATACCAAAGTAAGTGAGATCATGACCAGCACCCTGCCACACATAAAACCAGGTGACGATATTGACCATTGTATGGAATTAATGACCACCGGCAATATCCGTTACCTTCCGGTTTTTGAAGAAAATAAATTGAAAGGAATCATTTCCATTACCGATGTTGTAAAAGAAACCATTATCAAACAGCAACAAACCATTAACCACCTGGATAATTATATTAATTCCTGACCAGGTATTTTGCCTGTAAGCTTTTTGCTGTTGAATTTATTCCTCATTCCCGTCTTCTAAGATTAAACAAGCTCCCCATACTAATATGTGGAAAATCTGGGTATAAATCTTTCCGGTAAAATCATATTTTTCACTAAAATTGAAACTGTTGCGGGCTTAGCATAAACTTAATGATTTCATAACATTGTAACTATGAGAGCCCCGGTAGTTTTAGCTATCTTCCCTCACCCATGATAAATTGGCATGCGATTTAATACTTATATATCAAACTAAACTATTTTATGGAAAGTAATTTTTTAAAGCTATCTAAAACTGAATCCAGTTACAGGCCATACAATATTTTCAATGATAAGCTTACAAAAAGTAAAATTGACAAGCACCTCATTGATATCAATGATATCATTTCAGAAGATGATATCAGGAATATAAGAGTTGCAATTCCAGATCTGGGAAACACACATTTCAATAGCGAAGAAGACAATCATAAAAAAAGAGCCATTACACCCTGGGATGTATTAGATATAGAGGCGTGAGTGGTTTTTCATAAAACTATTTTCCGGTAACCTTCGAATCAAACCGAAGGTTTTTTATTTATAGAAAATACCAATTGAAAGACAAACGGCACAAATAATAAAAAGCATGATGATGAGTGGATATATGAACCGCCACCAAGCTTTAAAACTAACGTTTACCAACGCAAGAGAAGGCAATATCAGCCCTGTTGGTGTTATGAAGCCCATGATCCCCATTCCAAAAAGATAAGCATTTACAATTTCCCTTCCCGGTACATTTACCAACACAGCAAGCGCACCCATGATAGGCATTGTAAGCACGGCCATTCCGGATGAAGAAGAAATGAACAAGGTAAAGAGCATGTACAAAACCAGCATTAAAATAATAAACAGAACGGGTGGCATACTGCCGGCAAGTTTTGCGGAATAAAATAATATGCTGTCGCTGATATGTCCCTCATTTAATATGATGGTAACACCTCTTGCCACACCAACGATCATGGCTACACTCAATAAGCTTTCTGCTCCTGTAATGAATTGTTTGATAAAAACAGATTCGTTTAAAGGGAGGATGATGGCCAGGAGAACAGAAGATGCCAGGAACAATGCTGTCATTTCCAGCAACCACCAGTCATATAAAATAACCCCTGCAATCATTCCCAAAAATGTGAAAAGGAACAAGAGTAATAATAATTTTGTTTTGCCTGCCAGTTTGGTATCACCATCCGTAATATTAGCAGTATCAATGGAAGGATATGGGGAAATAATTCCCCCATCTGTGCGATATACCAATGAAGCTTTGGGATCAGCTTTAACCTTCTTTGCATACCTCACAATATACCAAATGGTAACAGCGGTGGTAATGATAAAAATAACGATCCTTTCATATAGACCATCCGTCCAGTTTACACCCGCAGCATTTGATGCAATGATAGTGGAGAATGGATTAGTAAAGGAAGCCAGGTATCCGATATTTGCACCGGCAAACACAACGGCAACCGGTACAAGCAGATCATAACCGGCGGCGAGGAACAGTGGGACCATTACCGGGTAAAAAACGAGTGTTTCTTCCGCCATGCCATAAGACGCTCCTGCAAAAGAGAACAGGAAAGTTAAAATAATAATGAGCCAGGCTTCTTTACCCTTCATCTTATATGATAATGCAGTTAATCCTTTTACCATGGCTCCCGACTCATTGAATACATTCATGAATCCGCCAATGATCAGGCAAAAGAAAATGATATCGATCGACTCATACACACCTTTGATAGGCGCCTGCAATACTTCTATAAAACCCTGCCTGTTACCGGGGATCTTTTGATAAGTTCCGGGAATTGAAACAGGTTTACGGATAGCACCTGTTTTGAATTTCTCAAGGGATATCTTAATGTTAAAACTGTCCAAAGTATGTTGTGTTAATGGCAATGCAGATTCCCCTTCCTTGGTTATAAGTGTAAAACTATCTCCTGTTGTATATGAAAGCCTGCTGTATTGACCGGCAGGAATCAATATCGTTGCAAGCGCAGCAATGATGATCACTCCCATTAAAATAGTGATGGGGGAAGGCAATTTTCGTTTTGATGCCATTGGCAGATTTTTTTTAAAGATATATTTTATCCCTGTCTTTTGGCATAGTAGTTGGCTAATAGTTAATTACATTTAAACAAATAAAATTTACAGTATGAAAAAGATCTTATTAATCATCACCATGTTTGGATTTTTAAGCATGTCGGCTTTTGCACAAACAAAAAAACATCATAAACACAGGCATTACAAAGGAAAAAAACATCATAAGCATCACCGCCACTTACCACCGAGACCCCCCAGATCAATCGTATTGCCGTTGCCACCACCACCGCCGCTTCCTCCAAGACCTTAGTATTTTGAAACAACATCTATTATAAAAAATTAATCATACCGGTATTATAGCCGGTATTTTTTTGTTTTACGTTCAATAAAATCTGTACATTTCAACAATGAAAGCAGCATCCATTAAAGAAATTAAATCTGCATTGGAAGAACTTCCCCCGTATGAACTGCTTCCGCTAACCCTTCGGCTTGCAAAGTTTAAAAAGGAAAGCAAAGAATTACTTACATACCTCATATTTGAAGCAAATGATGAACGGGCATACATTCAAAGCATCAAAGAAGCCGTTGATGAACAATTCAATGATATCAATCACAGCAGCCTCTATTTTGTAAAAAAAAGCCTGCGGAAAATATTAAGATTGATAACCCGGTATTCCAGGTACAGCGATGAAACACAAACAAGTATAGAATTGCTGATCTATTTCTGTAAAAAAATAAAAGATTCAAATATCCCCATTGAGAAGAGTATGGCATTGGTAAATTTATATGAAGGCCAAATAAAGAAAATAAAAAAAGAAATAAATACCATGCATGAAGACCTTCAATATGATTACCTTAAAGAACTCGAAACATTGTAATGATCTATTAATATTTAAAACAACGTTATGCCACAGTCAAAAAACAGGAAACCACACAAGCACCACATTGATTATGTACCACATAAAAAGAAAAGAAAAAGTGCCGTACCAGTTGCCATAGGTTTTTGTGCATTACTTGCTTTGGGTATTGCCTGGTTTGCATCGGGGTCCTCTGTTGTTGGGCTTATTGTGGGAGCAATTGTAGGTGGGGTTATCGGATATTTTGCGGGAAAACAAATGGATAAGGCCTTTGATAAAAAATAAATAAGCAGGTTTAGAAAAGTTTAGAAGGTTTAGAGGGTTTAGAAGTATTCAATAACATCGAAAGTATATTATGCATTA
>JANNBU010000248.1:0-2696 GCA_031385805.1 Ferruginibacter sp. | reverse complement strand
CAGATTGCTTCGTTCCTCGCAATGACGAATGAATTTAAAATTGAAACTGATACAATACCGAATGTTTTGCCAACAGCAAGTTTACATTTAATTTTGAGCTATGAAACTGATAAATACTTTCCTGGCCTTTTCACTATTCCTGTTGTCATGCAATGATGCACAAAAAAACAGCAAAACAGAAAATGAACCACCCGTACAAACAGAACAGCCTTCGTTTTTTCCAGTAACTGATTTTTTATACGGGCAGATAACTGAAATTAAAACCCGGGGCATCAATCCTATGAAAATAACCACCGTAAACAAACACGAAGATTCTCTATGGTTGAAGATAGAGATGCTGAATGATGAGTTTGCTCCTTTTTTATCACCGGTAATAGATAGTTCAAATTTAGCCGGCATGTTTACAGAAAAAAAATTCCTTGACCAGACGATCAATGCTTTTACATTTACCTACGATCCTGTAAAATCCCTGCCCGATTCATTTTTACTGCAGCGTTGGGATGTTTATGTAGACCCTGCATCAGGTACGGTAAGGAGGATTTACATGCTTAAAAGATCACCCGATCATAAAATATTACAATTGACATGGCAAACAAATAAATCCTGCAGGATTGTAACTATTTCAAAAGATCCGAAAGGGAATGATCATGTAGAAAAGGAAGTTATTATAAAATGGGACTTTTAATAATACCATTTTACGTGAGCCGGCATAAAAATCTATTGGGTATAAAATGACACAAAAAGAATTTGCTTTAATATCATCCTCCATACCCGCATTACCCGGAATCTATAAATATTACAACAATGCCAGTGAGCTTATCTATGTTGGTAAAGCAAAACACCTGCGTAAAAGAGTAAGCAGTTATTTTTCAAAAACCTTTACCACGTATAAAACAGCAGAGCTGGTGAAACGCATACAACGGATCGAATTCACCATTGTAAACAGCGAACAGGATGCTTTTTTCTTAGAAAATTCTTTGATAAAAGAATACCAACCGCTGTTCAATATTAATTTAAAGGATGATAAAACATATCCTTATATCATTATAAAGAACGAACCTTTTTCCCGTGTTTTTTTTACCAGGAAGAAGGTTAAAGACGGTTCTAAATATTTAGGCCCATACACTTCTGTGAATAAAGTAAGGGATCTCCTGGATTTCATAAAACAAAATATTCCCCTACGCACCTGCAAACTAAACCTTACAAAAACCAATATAGATAAAAAGAAATTCAAAGTTTGTCTTGAATATCATTTAGGCAACTGTAAAGGACCCTGTGAAGGGTTACAATCATTAGAAAATTATAATGAAGGACTTTACCGGCTTGAACATTTATTAAAAGGAAACCTGTATCCTGTAATGCAGGAATTTAAAAAACAAATAAAGCTTCACTCCGAAAAAATGGAGTTTGAAAAAGCTGCCATTTACCAGCATAAGATCGAACACCTGCAGCAATACCAGTCAAAATCAATGGTGGTAAATACAAAAACGGGTACGGTTGATGTATTTGCGATACTGGAAGAAACTGATACTGCTTATGTAAATTATCTTGCCGTGAGCAATGGCAGCATTATCCAGACAAAGACCATTGTACTTCAAAAAAAATTAGAAGAACCGAAAGAAGAAATATTGGTATTTGCCATCGCACAATTGCGGCAAATATTTAACAGTGAAGCAAGGGAGATCATTGTTCCATTCATGCTTAATTACCCCGAAGAAGATATACTGGTAACAGTTCCAAGATCAGGTGATAAAAAGAAGCTCCTGGAACTTTCGGAAAAGAATGTGAATTATTTTAAAGCTGAACTGCATTCAAAAAAAATATTAAACCTGCAGGAAAAGACAGCGATAGAAAATAAAGCAGTGTTGGAACAACTCCGGGCTAATCTTCATTTACCTGACATTCCACTTCACATTGAGTGTTTTGACAATTCAAATTTACAGGGTAGTAATCCCGTGGCTGCCATGGTATGTTTTAAAGAGGGGTTGCCCAGTAAAAAAGACTACCGGCATTATAATATAAAAACGGTAGAAGGTATCAATGACTTTGCCTCCATGCAGGAAGTTGTTTACAGGCGCTATAAACGCCTGATGGAAGAAAATAAACCGCTACCCCAATTGATCATCATTGATGGAGGAAAGGGCCAGTTAAGCGCTGCATTGGAAAGTATCCGCATCCTCGGCCTTACCGGTAAGACAACCCTCGTGGGACTTGCAAAAAACCAGGAAGAACTTTTTTTCGCAGGTGATACTGCTTCTTTACAATTATCCTGGGATAGCGAAAGCCTGAAATTAGTAAGAAGGATAAGAGATGAAGTACACAGGTTTGGTATAAGTTTTCACAGGAACAAAAGGAGCAAGGCTGCGATAGAAAATGAATTGGAAAAAATACCGGGAATTGGAAAACAAACCGCCGATACACTATTGAAAAAATTTAAGTCGGTTAAAAAGATAAAAGCGTTGGAATTGGGTGAGTTGGAAGAAGTGATTGGGAAGGCCAAGGCATCTATTGTTTACGAATCATTGCAGGTAAAAAATAATTGATAAAATAATATCGAACAAGGAACAAGCCTGCCTGATTGCATCATGCAGGCTTGTTCGTTATTCGAATATTCCTTGTTCATTATTAATTTCATTTACAGGCTTCAACCTTAACGAAAGGCATAAAAAAAGGGCCAGGATAGAAATCCAGCCCTG
>JANNBU010000238.1:0-3816 GCA_031385805.1 Ferruginibacter sp. | reverse complement strand
CAGAGAGCCTGTAGAAGTTTGTATATGTTTTACTGTTGAACACTTTGTAAAAGTAGGTAAAATTATTTTTTCAGCTATCTGAGGGATTCTGCAACAAAAGAAAACCTTTAAACCATTAAACGACTTAAACGTTTTAAACCTTTTTTTAACCCTTTCTTAGCATCAATCCCTTTAATTTTGACAGATCATAAATAGTAAAAATATTTCTATGAAAAAACTAGTATTTGCTTTAATAGTACTTCCACTTACAATATCTGTAAATGCACAAAAAGGATTACTTGGGCAGGTAAATAAAGCGCTTGGAAAAGACAGTGCTAAACTTCAGTCTGTTACTGCAAAGAATGCTGTTGGCAGTTCCCTTTCAAATGAAGAGATCATTAAAGGCCTCAAAGAAGCACTGACAATTGGTACCGATAGCAGCACCAAAAAGCTAAGTAGGGTAGATGGGTTCTTTACCGATGCAGCTATAAAAATACTGATGCCTGAAGAAGCGAAGAAGGCTGAAAATACCTTGCGAAATTTTGGCATGTCTTCATTGGTTGATAAGGCCATTCTTTCTATGAACCGTGCAGCTGAAGATGCAGCCAGTGGCGTATCAACTATTTTCTGGGATGCCATTAAGCAGATGAGTGTGAAAGATGGGATCAGTATTTTACGCGGTGGTGATTTTGCTGCAACTGAATTCCTCAAAAAAAATACCACTGCAAGCCTTACCGAAAAAATGAGACCCGTTATCCAGGCTTCGCTTGATAAGGTAAATGCAACACAATATTGGAAAGATGTATTTACAGCTTACAATAAATTTTCAAAGCAACAGATCAATACAGATCTTACAGGTTATGTAACCGGTAAAGCAATGGATGGCGTATTTTATGAAATTGGTTTGGAAGAACAGAAGATCAGGAAAGATCCGGCGGCGCAGGTAACGGATTTGTTGAAGAAGGTGTTTGGGAAATAAATGATCCCCGCAGATAGTCCGCAGAATAAAAACCGCAGATTTACGCAGGTATCGTCTGCAAAAATCTGCGGAATTAAATCAGCGTTTATCTGTGGGAACAAAAAGACAACTTATTTCTTACTTGCTTTGGGATGTACAAGTTTTAATTCAGCGATCAGGTTCTTCGCTTCTGCATATTTATCAATAATAAAAAGTACATAGCGGATATCAACCATTATATTCCTGCATATAGACGGATCATAATTGATATCGCTCATAGTTCCTTCCCATACACGATCAAAATTCAAGCCGACAAGGTTGCCATAAGCATCTAATGCCGGGCTTCCGGAGTTGCCGCCTGTTGTATGGTTCATAGCAATAAAACAAACAGGCTGGCGGCCATTCTCACCGTACTGTCCGAAATCTTTTGCTTTATACAGATCAATGAGTTTTTTGGGCAGGTCAAATTCATAATCACCGGGAATATATTTTTCCATCACGCCATCCATATAAGTATAATAATTATACTTTACAGCATCCTTTGGCTGGTATCCTTTTACGTTGCCATAAGTAACTCTGAGTGTGCTGTTGGCATCGGGATAAAACTTTTTTTCTGCAAACACATCTAATTGCGCCTGCATATACGTGCGTTGAAGCTTATTAATATTAGGCTGTATCTCATTTATTCCGGGAGAAACATTACCCGTATAAGTTTTGGTAATATCTGTATAAAGTTTTGCTGCAGCATCTTCCCTGATCTTATTTACAACATCCTGTGCCGGTCCTTCTAACAATGCTTTGACCTTTTCCAGCGAAGTAAATGAACTGTTAGAATAAATATGTGATGCTGCGCTAGTATATGATTGTTGCTGATCTGATAATAATTGTTTTACCGCCGGCGAAACATTGGCTGCTTCCTGTTTTGAGACATACATTTCCATTAATGCTTCGAACATTTTTTTGTCAACGGTGCCATTGTATTCTTTAAAACTCTCTTCCAGTTTGGCAAGAACTTCCTCTTTCCTTTTCAGGTAAGCAGCTTCATCTTTTGCAAATGCAGTTACCAGGGAATTCATATCTGCAGCAATTCCGAAAAGTTCTATCTTGGGGATGATCTCATTCATATAATCCCTCGCATAGCTATAAGGTTGTATATCGCTGTATGCTTTTGAAAGGTCGTCCAAAACAGTTCCATACTTATTCTTCCAGTCCGCATTTGCATTTACACGCTGCATAAATAGATTTTCATAATCCAGTTTTTTCTGAACAGCATTCGTTGAGCTCAGACCAAGAACTTCTCCCTGCCATTTTTTGTAAGAATTTTCTATGCCGGCATATTTTGCGGCATATTGAATTTTGATTTGTTCATCTGCACGCATAAAACCAATTAGTACCTGCAATGCTTTTGCCCTTATTTCAATTTTAGCAGGATCATTTACTGTCATGATCTGTTTTACAGCAGCAGCAGTAAGATATTCTTTAGTATTGCCGGGGAAGCCGAATACCATGGTAAAATCTCCTTCTTTTAATCCGTCTAATGAAATTTTTAATGAACGTTTTGGTTTGTAAGGAACATTATCTGGTGAAAAGGCTGCCGGGTTGTTATCCTTATCGGCATATATCCTGAACATGGAAAAATCGCCGGTATGGCGTGGCCACATCCAGTTATCTGTATCTTTTCCAAAATTACCTATGGATGATGGGGGAGCACCAACCAACCGCACATCTTTATATGTCTTTGTTACAAAGAGGTAATATTTATTTCCGTCAAAAAAAGGGCGGATAATCAGTTCTTCGTAAGTTTCTTTTTTATAATCTTTTCTTAACTGGCTGATGTTCTTGTCAACCTGGCTTTGTCTTTCAGATTCTGAAAGACTGGTAGTAACGTTGTCGAGTACTTGCTTTGTTACATCATCAATACGTACAATGAATGTGGCAAACAAACCCTTGTTCTGCAATTCCTGACCATAATTATATGCCCAAAAACCATCTCTTATATAATTATTGGTAACAGAAGAATGATTTTGTATCGCATCAAAACCACAATGGTGATTGGTGAGCAACAAACCTTTATCTGAAATGACTTCTGCCGTGCAAAAACCACCGAAACTTACAATGGCATCTTTGAGGCTTGCTTTACTGATATTGTAAATGTCGGCAGCACTGATCTTCATTCCCATTTTCTTCATGTCTTTTTCATTCAGCGCCTGTAAAAGTTGTGGAAGCCACATACCTTCATCGGCGAATGTTTTGAAACAGAAGAGTCCTAGAAATAATAGAGTGATTGAATTTTTTTTCATGTGAACTTGTTTGAAGCAAATGTAGGGAAATGTGTGTGGAATGAAAGTGAGAATATGGTGAGTGGAAATGGCACTTATTCCATGATCTTGTGAGCTATCAGAAATTAACTCTTTAACCTGCCTGCTGAAGTTAAAAGTATTGATCAGCGATTAAAAAAATATCATTTTAGCTTCCACCTTACCCCCATATAAAATTCCCTTCCTCTTGTAGGCCCCCAAACTGATGAAATATCAAAATAGGGGCTGAATGGGTTTTGCCAGCTGTTGATGGGTTGGTTCTGGCGAAAGTTGAAGATATTTTCACAGCCCGCATAAACTTCAAAGCTTTTGAAGTTATAGGTGAGTTGTGCATTAACAGTGGTGTAATCCTGCGAATAATCCGGCCGCTGGTATGCTACAGGGTTTGATTTGGTATCAGGTAATCGTTGTTTTCCAAACCAGTGAATATTTATATCTGTATGAAATTTATTATTCACAGGTTTGTAGCTGAATGTACCAAGCACTTTATGGCGTGGATTAAATGGCAGGATCTCTTTATTACCATTAGTTATTCTATACACATCTAAAAAATTGTAGCCT
>JANNBU010000220.1:0-18654 GCA_031385805.1 Ferruginibacter sp. | reverse complement strand
CAACAAAGCTGTTGGAATTTCCTTCATTTACTATTTGCCAGTCCTCTGTATCTAAAGCTGTTGCGGCACGGCTGCGGTCTTTTTGTTGCTGCATTTCCTTTTCAAAACCCGCTTCATCAACTGCTAAATTATTTTCGGATGCAATGAGCCTGGTAAGATCAATCGGGAAACCAAAAGTATCCAATAGTTCAAATGCATTTGCTCCGCTGATCATGGTAGTTGATGCTGCCATGATGCTGTCTATCATTTTTAAACCTTTATCAAGCGTGCGTAAAAATGCTTCTTCTTCTTCCTTAATTACCTTGCTTACAAAATCCTGTTGCTGAATTAATTCTGGAAAAACAGTTGCAAATTGTTTTGCAATCACAGGCAACAATTGATGCATCAACGGTTGCTTGTAATCCAAATAAGAATAATAATAACGCACCGCCCTTCTTAAGATACGACGTATAACATAGCCTGCGCCGGTGTTTGAAGGGAGTTGTCCATCAGCAATGGTAAATGAGATGGCACGGATATGATCTGCCAATACCCTGAAGGCTACAGCTTCTTTCCAGGCCCCCGCCCCCTCTATCTCCCCCGAAGGGGGAGTAAAAGGAGAAGATTGTTGCGAAGGAGATGTTATGTTTGAATCATATTTTTTATTTGTAATTTTTTCAATTGCCTCAATTGTCGGCATAAAAATATCTGTATCGTAATTACTTGTTTTCTTTTGTAATACACGAACAAGCCTTTCAAATCCCATTCCTGTATCTACATGTTTTGCGGGCAAGGGTTCAAGTGACCCATCTTTTTTGCGGTTGTATTGAATGAATACATTGTTCCATATTTCTATCACCTGCGGGTGATCATTGTTTACCAGTGATGCACCGCTAACTTTTCTTTTTTCTTGATCCGTTCTGCAGTCTGCATGTATTTCTGTGCATGGGCCGCAAGGCCCCGTATCACCCATTTCCCAGAAATTATCTTTTTTATTGCCAAGCAGTATATGATCTTCCGACACATATTTTTTCCATTCATTCCATGCCTCTTCATCTTTTGGTAAACCTTCTTTATCATCTCCTTCAAAAACGGTTACATATAAATGATCCTTTGGTATTTTATATACTTCAGTTAAAAGTTCCCAGCTCCAGGCAATGGCTTCCTTTTTAAAGTAATCACCAAAACTCCAATTGCCCAACATCTCAAACATGGTATGATGATAAGTATCAACGCCTACTTCTTCCAGGTCGTTGTGTTTGCCACTTACGCGGAGGCATTTTTGCGTATCTGCAACACGTGTTGATGGCGCAGTTTTATTGCCCAGGAAATAATCCTTAAACTGGTTCATACCCGCATTGGTGAACAAAAGCGTAGGGTCATTTTTAACTACTATGGGGGCAGAGGGAACGATCTCATGCTGTTTCGATTGGAAGAAATCCAGGAAGGCCTGTCTAATTGCTGCGCTTTGCATCATATAACTAAATGTTCGTTGTGTTGATTTTTGTAATTTAACGGTCTATATTTGTGCGCTTTGTAAGCGAGCGCCAAAGGTAATAAAACTGCCGAACAAAGATTTAAACGTATTAGGGACCAGCTTAGGGATTCACAGCAACTAACTATGAGAATGAACCTGCCATAAAAATTGAAGCAGGTAACCGACAAAGAATTGATAAAGGATTTAAACGGGGTTCTATAGTTTTTGAGCATGAAAAAAATAAAATACTTCTATAATACGCATACACTGAGGTATGAAAAACTCGTAACGCCGTTGCGGGTAAAACTGCTGCGTTTTTTTGGATTCTTATCTGCACTCATCGTTAGTTCCGCCATTGTGATCTATTTATATAACAGGTTTTTTCCCAGGCCTTCAGACATAGAAGCCAACAAACGATACGAAGTATTGAAAGAAAACTATACGGTCATCAACAGTAAGGTGAAAACATTGCAGGAACAACTGGCCGCCCTGGAAAAGCGTGACAATGAAGTGTACAGGTCAATATTTGAAGCAAACCCTGTACCCGACAGCGCCCGAGCAAAAGTTATTGAGAAAAAAAATGAACTGGAAAAAGTAAATGTAATGAGTGATGACGATCTTGAAATAGATATCGCCAATCAGCTCAACAATATGAGTGCAAGGATCACTTACCAGTTCAACAGTTATGATGCCATTGTAAAACTTATAAAGAACCAGGATTCAAAACTTGCCTGTATACCGGCCATTCAACCGGTAAGTAATAAGCAGCTGAACCGTATCGCCAGTGGTTTTGGTATGAGGATAGACCCGGTGTATGGAACGCCCAAAATGCACAAGGGACTTGATTTTACTGCACCACAGGGCACACCGATCTATGCAACAGGTGATGGTACTATAAAACTTTCGGGTTATTCGGAAAGCGGTTTTGGCACTCATGTGATCATAAACCATGGATACGGGTATGAAACATTGTACGGCCACATGGTAAGGGTTAAAGTACGCCAGGGCCAACACATAAAAAGAGGAGAAGTGATCGGTTGGGTAGGCAGTACAGGAAAAAGTACCGGGCCACATTGTCATTATGAAGTACATATCAACGGACAGGAAGTTAATCCTGTTTACTTTTTCTATAATGACCTGAATGCAGAACAGTACGACAGGATATTAAAAATTGCAGCTACCGGAAGTGCAAAAAGTTTTGATTAACTTTATGATATAGGTTCAAAAGTTTCGGGGTTTAAAAGTTTAAGGTTAATAACCTTTAAACTATTCAACCTTTTAAACCATTAAACGTCTTAAACAATGCCACACAAACAATCATCTCTCGACTTTGATTTCCTTGCCGGTGAGGAAACCCCGGAAGATGCCCCTCCATTGCAGGAAGCAGAAATGGTCATGGAAGACCAACAGGTAGCTGTTGCTGAAATAGTCGTGGAAAAACTAGCAGTCAATAATGAATTTGTAAAAAAATCTCCGCGGGGAAGAATGAAGCTTAGTGAGATGAATGCGATCGCTGATCAGCCGGAAATACCCGAAGACGCTATCCTGTTTGAAAAAAGGTATTACAATATTGGCGCTGTTTCAGAAATGTTTAAAGTGAACCAATCGCTGATCAGGTATTGGGAAAACGAATTTGATATTCTGAAGCCGAAGAAGAATGGAAAAGGAGATAGGTTCTTCCGCCCCGAAGATGTAAAAGGGCTGCAGTTGATCTATCATTTATTAAGAGAAAGAAAATATACGATTGAAGGGGCAAAAGAATTTCTGAAGAAGAATAAAAAAGCAGATGAAAAATTTACGATGATCGAGTCCTTAAAAAAACTCAGATCATTTTTACATGAATTAAAAGCAAACCTCTGATAAGATATAATGAAAAAATTTTTTTTTACTGCGTTGCTGCTCGTTGTAGCAGTCGTTACTGCAAATGCACAAACACCCTATACTTCTTCAAAAGATGAAAAACACCCGGATGTAACCATATTGAATGGCATCATCAGCAAATATGCTTTGATGAATATAGAGGAATTTAATAAATGGTATGCTTCAAACCAGGGATATTATACACCGACAACTGAAATAGTAAATGCCATGGAAGCTGCTAAAGACAAAGTGCAGTTCATTCTTTTTGGAGGAACATGGTGCGACGACACGCAATTTATTTTACCTAAATTTTTTAAACTACAGGAACAATCCGGGTTTCCAGATAACAGTATTGTTTTTTTTGGCGTGAACCGTGCAAAACAAACATTGGGTAATGTAGCCGCTGCATTTAAGATCGTTAATGTTCCTACTATTATTGTTATGAAAGATGGAAAAGAAATTGGCCGTGTTGTTGAATATGGTAAGACCGGTAAATGGGATGTGGAGTTGGCGGAATTGTTGAAATGAAAACAACCGTTTCTCGTCTCTTGTTTCTCGTTGGGTTTGTAATAAGTTAAAAGTTATTAAATACTCAGATATAAATACATCGGTTCTCGTTTAGCCTTTAATTATTGTAGGGTTAAACGAACGAGAAACGAATAACGAGAAACAAGAGACGAGAAACGGAATAACGAGAAACGATGTATTTAAATGATTGACTGGTTTTTTGCTGCGCCGGCGTTTGGATCTCCACTGAAAATATTGATATCACTTCCAGCAGAAGCAAGCTCCAGCTTAAGGTCTTCAATGAGTTTTTTCAATGAAATATTAAAGGACTGTTTTAACTGGTTGAATTCAGTCATGCTAAAATGAATGGTAAAAAATTCGATCGTAATAGTGATACCGTTCTTATTAAATTCTGAAAAGAAAACGGACGACTTTATTACCTGATCTGTATTTTGAGCAAGTATTTTCTTTACTTCATTAATAAGTTTTTCAATTGATTCTGTAGCTGACTTTGCATCAAAATCTAATTTTATCTCTGCCCTGCGCTGAATTCTCATGCTGAGATTATCTACCACACTATCTACCATTTGTTTGTTGGGAACAGTCACCAGGGTCTTGTCAATTGTCCTTATGCGTGTGCTTCGCAAGCCGATGTGTTCTACAGTACCGGTAACATTATTCACTTTTAAGGTATCACCCGTATAAAATGGTTTGTCAAAAAATATAATGAAAGAAGCAATGAGATTTTCCAGACTTTCTTTTGCTGCAAGAGCCATAGCGGCTCCCACAATACTTAAGCCTGTTAATACCGTGCCTACATTTTGGTTAAAACCTACTTTAATCAGTAGTAAAATTCCAAGAATAGTAAAGATCACTTTTAAAAAATCGCGGAAGAAAACGATGACCTGGTCATCAGCTTTATCCTTGGTTGTTTTTGCTTTTTGTTCCAGTATCAAAGCAATAAAATCGATCAGGCTTAAGATGAACCAGATAAAATAAATGATGATAAGGCAGGTGCCTGCTTTGTCTAATATTTCATCTGTGGGGTGGCCATAAATTTTAAAATACCAGGCAGCAGGAAAAGTTAATTTATCAATGGCAAAGACCGATACAGAAATGGTAATGAACCATCCCAGTGGTTTCATCATCAATGCAATAAAATCTTTTCTTTGAATGGTCTTCCAGTTGCGCCTTACCAACAGGAAAAGTAATGCAGCGACAGAATGTGATAATAACCTTTGAAAGAGCAGAACAAAAAGGATCGTTCCAAGTACTACCAGGTAGCTTTGAACGGTATTGTCAAGAAAAATCGTTTCCAAAAATTTCATCATTTAATAAATTATTGAACACTGTATATTTCTACAGCATTTTTTTTCAACAGGTAAACTTTTCCATTCACTGCTTTGATCGCATTATAATCACTGAAAAAAGATGGTAGCTGGTATGTTTTCAGGTTAAGAGAATTCAATTGATAACTATAGAGTTTTCTTTCCGAAAATCCCATCATCCTGTTACCGGAAATGGCAACATCGGTCCAGTTTAAAAAAGGAATGGTATTTTTTAAAGCACCATAATAATCAAAAATATAAAAGCCTTTTTTATCATCGTATAGATAGACCAGATTATCGCTGTCTATTATTTGTTGGGGAGAAGGAACCGAATCTGTCAATTGCCGCATGTCGGAACTTTCCTGTACCAGGTTTCCTTCTTCATTTATTTTTTTAAGTTTAAGGTCCTGCTCATCAAATACCCAGATATTATTATCATAAGATGTAGCAATCGCTTTTACACTGAAAATATTTTGTTTGCGCAGGTTGATCGTATTTCTTTGTGTGAGGAGCCTGTCGAGAATAACAACCGTAGAATAATTCTTATAATATACCAATACCTTCAGTGGATTGTTGACATCTATATAAGAAGGGTTGCCATATTTTTTTACATCGTTGAATGCAGCAAGCGAATCGCCATTGCTGTTTAATTTTTTTAACTGGTTGCCTGTAGTGATCAGGTAAATATTATCCAACACATCAACATTGAGATAAATATAATTTCCCGGTATAGTCCTTTCGAATTTAAAGTTAGAATCTGACCGGTTTACTGTTGTATTGTTTTTGGCAATAATGGGCTTAGATTGGGCACACCCGGTATTTGACAGGAACGAAAAGAAGAAAAGGGTGATATATAAAGAACGTAGATTCAAAATGTTTATTTGTTGTAATAGGTTAAGGTCATGTCATTGCCATCAAAAACTGCATAACTGTTGTATTTGATCCAATCGCCCAGGTTGATGTAACGGCTTGTATCGTTGAGTTTAATATCCAATGGCAAATGCCGGTGACCAAAAACAAAATAATCGTAGTGTTGTTTTTGTAATATTTCTTTACTGTACTGAACGAGCCATTCTTTGTCTTCTCCCAAAAAAACTTCATCTGTTTGTCCGGTTTGCGCCCTGCTCTTCCTGCTGAAATAACCGGCAATACCCATACCAATATAAGGAGGCAATATTCCAAAGAGCCATTGGCATACTTTATTGCGGAATATTTTTTTGATGAATTTATAACCATGATCACCGGGCCCCAACCCATCGCCGTGACCGATGAGAAATTTTTTACCACTGTATATAAATTCCTTTGGTTCAAAAAATACAGGTATGTTCAGTTCTTTTTGAAAATAATCGTTCATCCACATATCATGATTGCCCACAAAAAAATAAAGCGGGATTCCGCTGTCTGAAAGTTCGGCAAGTTTACCAAGTATCCTTACATATCCTTTTGGAACGACTTTTTTGTATTCGTACCAGAAATCGAAGAGGTCGCCCAGGATAAATATTTCCGCAGCATCATTTTTAATTTCATCGAGGAATTGAATGATCTTTTTTTCACGTATAAGGCTGGCTGTTGCATTGGGTGCACCCAAATGAAAGTCGGAAAGAAAATATATTTTTTTAGTTTGTAAATTCATTGGGAGTCAAAAAGAGTATCTGGCAGTGTTTTATAAATTTCTTTCAGGACTAAAAGGAATCCGGGTAATTTGTCATGAATGATTGCCCATGTAATCTTAAGATCAATGCCAAAATATTCATGGATCAAAAGATTCCTGAAATTCTTTATCTTTTTCCAATCAATATTCTTATGAGCGGACTTAAAAGACCTGGGAAGTTTAGAAGTTGCCTCTCCTACTATTCCAAAATTTCTTATAACAGCATCAACAACAATTTCTGTTGTACAAAATTCATCAAAATTTAACTGAGCTGTATAGCGGTTTATTTTTTCTATGCTATCTATTATATCAGAAACCAGTAATTTGCTACTTCTTTCAGACATATTGTAAATCTTTTTCCAGGTATTGATAATATTTCTCTTTCACTCCGTTTTTCGAAACCAGATCAACTTTCTTCTTTAATATTTTTTTTAAACTGTCCGAAAGATTACAGAATGCATCAAAACTTGGTTCTGTCAACTCTACCATAATATCAACATCGCTGGTTTTTTTGTTATCACCTCTGCTGTAACTGCCGAATAATGCAAGGCTTTTTATAGGGTAATTTTCAAACAACTCTTTTTTATGTTCTTTTAATATGGCAAGTATTGTATTCATTTACTCAAAATTAAACAAATATTTCCCCTTTTTTCAGGAATATCTTACGGCTTATTTTTTTCCTGTAGATACTTAAGTACATCACCTGTTGTGATCTCTTTCATGCCATTCACACTTCCATTATACCAGTATATCCAGGCACGTGAAGAATTGCCTTCCTGGAAAACAGGAACTATCTCACGTTTATACATGGGGGTTTCGCCGGCTTCAACATTCAATCCTTCATAATCATCCAATTGTTCTATTACCCATTTGAATACATCGGGGTTATTGAAAACATATAACTCACCATTGATAAAAGCTTCACCGGTACCAGGTATTGCTACAGGATGCGGGCCTTTATCATAAAATTTCCCCTGTACTACCGCTTCTCCCAATAAATGAAAATATTTAGTAAGGTATTGATAAGCGGGATTGCGAAAACCACTGCGTAAAGAACCGTACACAAATAATTGATATGTTGTTTCCATTGATTTAATTTTTTATAAAGGGTCAGTCGTTCAATTATGCTTCAACCAAAAAACAATATACTTCTTTTGGGCCATGTACACCGGTTACCAGAGTTTTTTCTATATCGGCAGTACGGCTTGGGCCACTGGCAAATGTGATGAGGGAAGGCATATTGCCACTGTATTTTTCTTTTAAAAAGAGTAATGCATCTTTCAGGTCATACATCAATTGATTGCTGTAAGCGATGCAAATATGTATCGGTGCATATACACTGGTGGTTCTCCCGCTTTGTTGTGCTGCACTCATTACGATGGTACCTGTACGTGCCACCAGGCATTCACAACCCGTAACAGAAATTTCGCATGAGGCAAGGTCATCGAAAGATTTTGTATTGAACAATACGGCGATCGTATCTTCTTTAAAATAAATCTTCGTCCAGTTTTTTTCAACGAGCAATTCCTGCAATTGCTTTTTAAAGTCTGCTTCATTTGCACAAAATGCAAACTTGCCCTGCAGTTTTGTAAATTCCTGTGCAAAAATGATGGCAGTATCTTCTTTGGCTGCAGTGAATACCGATTGTGCGCCTTCACTATGCGGAAAAGGCAAAGGCACCGGATTACTCAGTGCCTGCCGTATCTTTTTTAATATATTTTCTTTAGCCGGTGTAACAGCCATGTTCAACTTTTAAATTTGTGTTGGATTTTGTAATTCCTCCGGAAGGCTTGTAGAAGGAGCTTCGTTTAATAAATCTTCCGGTGGTATGTCAAGAATTTTTTTCTCCTCATAAGGGCGTTTACCGATCAATGCTTCTACATCGCTTTTAAACAATACTTCTTTTACCAATAATTCTTTGGCTAATTTTTCTACATCTTCTCTTTTCTCGATCAAAAGGTTCTTTGTTTTTATGTATGCTTCATCGATCAGTTTCCTTACTTCATGATCGATCATTTTACCCGTTTCTTCACTGAATGGTTTTGTAAAAACATTTTCCTGGTTTGGATCATAATAACTGATATTACCTACTTTATCATTCATTCCATAAATGGTGATCATGCTGTAAGCGATCTTAGTGATCTGTTGCAGGTCATTGCTGGCGCCGGTGCTTATCTTTCCAAAGAATATCTCTTCACTGGCCCTTCCGCCCAATGTCATACATATCTGGTCTATCAACTGGTCTGTATTGTACAGGTATTGTTCTTTCGGTGTGTATTGAGCGTATCCCAAAGCAGCCGTACCTCTTGGCACGATCGTTACTTTCAATAAAGGATAAGCGTGTTCAAGATACCAACCGCAAATTGCGTGGCCTGCTTCATGATAGGCGATAATCTCTTTTTCTTCGGGAGAAATGATCTTATTCTTTTTTTCCAATCCACCGATAACCCTGTCAATCGCATCCTGGAAATCACTCATGTCAACCGCATCTTTATTTTTCCTGGCTGCTATCAATGCTGCTTCATTGCATACATTTGCGATATCGGCACCGGCAAAACCCGGTGTTTGTTCAGCCAGTTTATGAATATCTAATTTCTGCGATATTTTAATGGGAACAAGATGCACTTTAAAAATTGCTTCACGTCCAACGAGGTCAGGGCGGTCAATGGTGATCTGCCTGTCGAAACGGCCCGGCCTTAACAACGCATTGTCTAATACATCGGGACGATTGGTTGCTGCTAAAATGATGATACCGAGGTCGGTACCAAATCCATCCATTTCCACGAGTAATTGATTCAGTGTATTTTCTCTTTCATCATTGCTCATCATCATATTCTTTCCTCTTGCACGGCCAATGGCATCAATCTCATCTATGAAAATGATACAGGGAGCTTTTTCCCTTGCTTGTTTGAACAAATCTCTTACGCGGCTTGCACCTACACCAACAAACATTTCAACAAAATCACTTCCGCTGAGGCTGAAGAAAGGAACCTGTGCTTCACCTGCTACAGCTTTTGCCAAAAGCGTTTTACCTGTACCGGGAGGGCCAACTAATAAAGCGCCTTTAGGAATTTTTCCGCCGAGTGCTGTATATTTTTTAGGATTTTTCAGGAAGTCAACGATCTCCATTACTTCTACTTTGGCTTCATCAAGCCCGGCAACATCACCAAAATTGATGTTGACCTTTGTTCCTTTTTCAAAAAGCGTAGCTTTTGATTTACCAATATTGAAAATGCCGCCTGGCCCGCCGCTACCGCCTGGTCCGCCAACTTTACGCATCATTAATACAAATAAGAAACCAATTAGTAAAATGGGTAATAAAGTACTGATGATCTGGCTAAAAAGTTCTCCTTCTTCGGTATAAACCGGTAATATTTTTTTTACAGCAGCATCTTCTTTATAAAATGTGTTGAGCTCTGTATCAAAAGATTCATCTTTTACGATACTAAAAAAAACCTGGGGGGATTGTGTTTTTAAAAGGCTTGCATATTCATCTTCATTTAAAAAGGATTTGTAATACGCAGCTTTGCTTTTAATACTGTCCTTGTTTAAAAAAAGGCGTACGATCTTTTTATTTCTTACAACTACAAGCCCGGTTTTTTCTTTGTCTTCTTTAATATCCTGCTGAACATCACCTGCTTTTAAAATTTCCTGGTAGTGTACAGGGTTTATTTCTATGCCGGCGCTGCTTACACCCCGTATAAGATTGTAGGCTATGATAGATATAAAGATGATACCGTATATCCAGTATATATTGAATTTATTTTTTTTCTTCAGGGGATCTTCCCCGGTTGGAGGTACATTATCCGGGGATATTTTCCTTTTATTGCTTTGTTGATTCATATTTTGTTGTGCCATTGCTTAAAATATAGGGTATGTTGGTTTTTAAAATTATTTATCATAGTGTTCGAGGGCTGGTGCGTCGCTCCACAATTCTTCCAGCTGATAAAATTTTCTTGGTTCGGGAAGCATGACATGTACCACTACATTTACAAAATCTATCAGGATCCATTGTTCGGCCTGCCTGCCTTCATGTTTGTAAGGACGTTCATCGCAACCGGTCAATACTTCTTCCTCAATATTATCTGCAATTG
Organism: Ferruginibacter sp.; assembly: GCA_031385805.1. Lineage (GTDB taxonomy): Bacteria > Bacteroidota > Bacteroidia > Chitinophagales > Chitinophagaceae > Ferruginibacter. Next base: position 7,758 of record JANNBU010000220.1, on the reverse strand, counting down.
CCTTTAACTGGTTGTTGTTATTTGCCTGGCAAATGATAAAAAAATCAGACACTGCTTCGGGTATTTTCCGCAGGTCAAGGCTTACGATGTTTTCGCCTTTTTTCTCCTGTATAGCGTGAATGATTGTTTTGAAAATTTTACTGTTTCTTGTTAGTCTCGTCTGGCTGCTTTTTTTGCGGCTCTTTAGTGCGTCAAGGTTGTTCAAATGTCTTTCTGTTTTATTAATAATGTGTACATGGGTTCTGCCATGCCTGCTAAGCTAAATTCATGTAGCTTGCAACTTTATTCAAAAGTACTATTTCTTTGTCATTTGATTATTTTGAAATCGACAGAATTGTTTAGCATTTTAGATAGCGTGGATAGTACCAACAACTATGCCATGGCGGGGATTCATGCTGGAATGGCGAAGCATGGCATGGTCTGGTTTGCCCATGATCAGACGGCAGGCCGGGGCCAGCCGGGTAAAACCTGGCAAAGCAGCGCCGGGCAAAACATCGCTTTAAGTATTGCCATACAGCCCCCCAAGGTTTTTTTTCAACATCAATTCTATTTTAATGCAGTTGTTTCGAATGCCTGTAATGACTTTTTTAAAAAATATGCAGGCGGAGAAACCTTTGTTAAATGGCCCAATGATATTTACTGGCGTGACAGAAAGGCAGGGGGAATATTGATAGAGAATAAACTGATAGGCAAAACCTGGAAATGGGCGGTGGTGGGTATTGGTATCAATATCAACCAAACTAAATTCAGCAATGAGCTGGGAAATGCAGTTTCTTTGAAACAAATTACCGGCAAAATCCATGATCCACTTACGCTGGCCAAAGAGCTTTATGAATTCATCTTAACTGAAATAAATGGAATAGTTACCAGCCATTTGCCTGGTATATTGGCCCTGTACAATGAAAATCTTTTCAAAAAAGATCAAATAGTTCGTCTGAAAAAAAATGGGGCCGTATTTGAAACTCGTATTAAGGGCGTAAATGAAAATGGAAAATTACTGACTGTGGATGTGGTTGAGAGGGAGTTTAGGAATGGGGAGGTGGAGTTCGTAGTTCATAGTTGAAATTTGCATGGAGGAACTTAATGTATGAACTAAAACTATAAACTCATAGATCCTCAGCTTTCCTTGCTTCCACTTCAAATCGGTTGTTGTAATAACCATGCCGGATACTTTCATATATGTATTTTACAATGAATAAGAAATATCCGTGCTCTTGAAACTGCCTGATATGGCAAAGCTCATGTTTCAACCATTTTTTATCCTGGAGAAAATCTTCTTTCCTGCAATGATGAAGGTGAATGGTTTTGCCTAGTACTATTGCAACAGAATTAACCCTCAGTTTTATTGCTGCAATTTTTGCAAGCCAGGAATTTTCTTTTATGCGAAATTCAACGTTTTTCAATTTCTTTCCAGGCATTTAATATTTCCAGGCTATGTTGTTTACTCCTGGGTTTTAAAAATATTTTTTTAATGAGCCCTTTCTCGTCTATTAAAAAAGTGGTGCGATGTAGGCCCATGTACGTTCTTCCCCATAACTTCTTTTCTCCCCACACGCCGTATTTGTCAATGATCTTGTGATCCCGATCGGCGATCAACGTAAAAGGGAGGCTGAATTTTCCTTCAAATTTTTTGTGTTTTTTAACATCATCAGGGCTGATGCCAACAACAATAAACCCATTCATTTTAAGCAATCCAAAATTATCACGCAGGTTGCAGGCCTGGTCGGTACAGGTAGGAGTATCATCTTCGGGATAAAAATAAAGTACTATTTTTTTTCCTTTAAGATCTGATAAGGAAACAGTATTTCCGTTTTGATCCAACCCTTTGAATGCGGGTGCTTTTTGTCCTTCTGATAATGATGTCATCTCGTAAAATGATATTTTTTTTCTGTTTTGTTACCAGCCAGGTCCTCAGCAATTATTATTAATTCATGTTCGCCACTGCTGCAATGTTCATCAAATTCATAGATAAAATTACGTCCTTTATCATTGCTGAAACGAAGCCAGTTTCCGTCAAGCAGGGCAGTGAATTTTTTTATTTCTTCGGTGTTGTCAACAACTGCAAATTTTATCCTGCCAAGTTTTGCTGTATTCATGCCATTCCTAAAACCAATAGGAACAACGGATGGCGGAATGCTATCAACCAATAATTGAAAATTGCCAAACTCCCTGAATGATGATCTGTACCAACCATTTTCATAAAATGCTTTTTTATAATCTTCTTTACTGCCGGAGAACCTTTTCATAATTATCCTCCCGGTATCTTTTGTTGCATACTCAGCTTTGATCATTACAGGAAAATAAGTTTGCAAAGGAACAGCGCTGTTGTGTAATTGGTAGATCGTACTGCCTTTGGCAGGAACTATCTCATTGTATTTAAAATGAAAAGAATCATAGATACAATTTTCCGGCAGGTAAAAACAAATACTGGCATTCTCAAATACATTTACATAACCGGGATGAAATGTTACCCCTTTATTTACCAGCATATTATTTTCAAGAATGCCATTTCTTTTTATAGAAAAATCCAGCGTACTGTTATTACCGTTAGCATCAGTTACCAGTATTTTAATTGAATGGGTACTGGTATCTTCTAAAAAAATGACACCATCTGTATTATCGGTCTTATAAATTCCGTTGTAATACCCGGGCAGCCTGGATAAATGTTCTAAGAATGGTCCGCCGCTGCTTCTTGTTTTGTAATCAATATGTGCATTTAAATACCTTGTTTCATCATAGCTGATGCTGTCCATTTCAAAACCCGATACGGCATTTTCATTGTCATATAAAACAGCAGTATAAATTCCATTTTGATTGGTGGAACCTGTGTAACGGTCATAAGCAGTTATTGCAAAACTTATTTTATCGGAATTTACAGGAATGATGGCAATAGCAGGTTTGTAAATGCCTTTTACTTTTTTTAAAGGATAGATTTTCGGCGTCTGTTCGTAAGTACTGAAGCGCCTGTCATAAACTGCTAAGCGTATAATACCGGGTGCAATGGTATCGGGAATGGGAAAATCAAAAAGCGAAGGGTTCAGCACTTTCTCTGTTTTTGTATCGCGTATCTCAAAATGTAAATGTGGTCCTTGTGAGCCGCCCGTATTTCCGCTATATGCAATAAAGTCGCCTTTGTTTACAGGAAATAAATTTTCAGGAAGCATGATCGTTGCATTCCATTGCTGCAATTTATATTGCTCGTCTTTGATATATTTTTCAAGAGCCGGATAAAAATCATTTAAGTGGGCATATAAGGTAGATAAGCCATTGGGATGATTGATGAGGATACTTCTGCCAAAACCCGACGGTTCTATTTTAACCCTTGCAATATATCCGGCAGCAGCAGCATATACCGGCAGGTTTACTTTTTGATCGGTTTTACAATCAAACCCCATGTGATAATGATTGGGGCGCAGTTCACCAAAATTTGCAGCAAGGCCGATCCTGGCGCCAACGGGCCATTGAAAATATTGTTGCGAATAATTTTTGGATGGAAAGAATTGAGCAAACCCATCGATCCCTGTCAAAAGAAAAAAACTCACAAATAACAACTTCATAAATCGGGTAATATTTTATTTATATTAACTACTTTAGAAGTCTAAAAATAACCCAAACATTAATCCAAAACTAATACTCATGAAACAGGTATTATTTCTCGCCCTTGCTTTTTTATTTTATACCAATAGATTATCTGCCCAGGGAAAAGAATGCGAGGTTAAAATGGATGCTATTAAAGGCTTGTATACAGGCGAATGTGCTGAAGGCAAAGCCACTGGAAAAGGAAAGTCTGTTGGCACAGATCAATATGAAGGAGATTTTAAAGATGGTTATCCCGATGGAAAAGGTATGTACACCTGGAAAGATGGCCATTATTTCGTGGGCGCTTTTAAAAAAGGGAGAAAAGAAGGCAAGGGAGATATGTATTATGAAAGTGCTTCAGGAGGAGACTCGGTTATTACAGGTTTCTGGAAAAAAGATAAATATTTTGGCCTGTATGAAAAACAGTATGAAGTAATATCCACCTCATCAAGAGTAACTAAAGTTGATTGTAGCCTGACAGATAAGATAGGAGAAGATATTTTTATCACAGTTCATCAACTAAGAAGTGGAGGTGCTGTCATTAGTAATATTACGAACATAACCGGTACTTATTACACTAAAAGTAACCAGGTGATGACTAACAGTAGTATGACCAAGATTCAACAGGTAACATTTCCTTTCAGGGCAATTTTTAACCTGAGTAATGGCGAAAGCGCTGAAATAATATTTAATGAAAAAGGTAATTATGATGTATATATGGATGTGCAATAATTTTTTTGGGTAAAATTTTTAATAAGCGTCGCAAAATTTGCGACGCTTATTTTTTACAATTACTTTTGCACGCCATCTTATAATGATTTTCTTATGCCAAAGGACAATTCCATCACATCAGTTTTAATAATCGGCTCCGGCCCCATCATCATCGGCCAGGCCTGTGAATTTGATTACAGCGGAACCCAGGCCGCCAGGAGCCTACGGGAAGAAGGGGTGAAAGTAATCCTGATCAATAGTAATCCCGCTACCATTATGACCGACCCGATGATGGCAGACAGGGTTTACCTGCTCCCATTGACCGTAGAAAGTATAGAACAAATATTAGAAGAAAATAAAATTGATGCCGTTCTGCCGACTATGGGTGGGCAAACCGCACTCAATTTATGCAAGGAAGCTGATGAACTGGGAATATGGGAGAAATTCAATGTAAGATTGATCGGTGTTGATATTAAAGCAATTGACAAAGCCGAAGACAGGGAAAAATTCCGCAATTGGATGATCGAAATGGGAATACCAGTTTGCCCTGCAAAAATTGCCAACTCATTTTTGGAAGGAAAGGAATTTGCACAGGAAATAGGTTTTCCATTGGTGCTACGTCCATCTTTTACTTTAGGCGGAACCGGGGGAAGCATTGTTTTTAGTAAGGAAGAACTGGATGAAGCATTGAACATGGGTTTAATTGCAAGCCCGATACATGAGGTATTGGTAGAAAAAGCTGTATTGGGTTGGAAAGAATTTGAACTGGAACTTTTAAGAGACAACAATGATAATGTGGTGATCATTTGCGGGGTAGAAAATTTTGATCCCATGGGTGTTCATACCGGCGACTCAATAACGGTTGCCCCGATCATGACCCTGAGCGATACAGCTTATCAACTCATGCGCAATACAGCCATCGATATGATGCGGAACCTCGGAAACTTTGCTGGAGGCTGTAATGTACAGTTTGCACTCAATCCACAAACTGAAGAGATCATTGTAGTGGAAATAAACCCAAGGGTTAGCCGCTCTTCCGCATTGGCAAGTAAGGCAACAGGTTATCCTATTGCAAAAATTGCAGCAAAGCTTGCAATTGGTTACAATTTAGATGAACTGAAAAACCAGATTACACAATCTACTTCTGCTTTTTTTGAACCTGCATTGGATTATGTAATTGTAAAAATACCAAGATGGAATTTTGATAAATTCAAAGGTGCAAAAGATACATTGGGTTTCCAGATGAAAAGTGTGGGAGAAGTAATGGGCATCGGCAGAAGTTTTGCTGAAGCAGTGCAGAAAGCTTGTCAGAGTTTAGAAAATGAAGCTGTCGGACTTGGTTATTATGGAAAAAGCCTCATGCATGCAGATGAACTGATCGAGTATATTAAGATACCGAAGTGGGACAGGATATTCAGGATCAAAGATGCGCTGATGGCAGGAGCCAGTATCAAAAGAATTTGTGAGAGTACAAAGATTGATCGTTGGTTTATTTACCAGATTCAGAAAATATGTGATTGTGAAAAGGAAATATTGAAGTATGATTTTAAAACCTTGCCTGCTGAAGTTTTGAAACAGGCAAAAGGTCTTGGCTTTAGTGATGAACAGATCTGCAGGATCATGAAAGACGGTACAGATGATGAATTATATGATCGCAGGAAGGCAATGGGATTGACAAGGGTATTTAAAATGGTTGATACCTGTAGTGCAGAGTTTGAGGCGAAGACACCGTATTTTTATTCGACCTTTGAGAACCAGGCCCCCTCTATCTCCCCCGAAGCGGGAGGACAAGCGAAGATTGTAGCGAATGAAAGCCAGGTTTCCGATAAAAAGAAAATAATTGTACTCGGCAGCGGCCCCAACAGGATCGGCCAGGGTATTGAGTTTGATTATTGTTGCGTACATGGTTTGCTGGCAATAAAAGAATGTGGTTATGAAGCCATCATGATCAATTGCAATCCCGAAACAGTGAGCACAGATTTTGACATTGCCGATAAACTATATTTTGAACCTGTGTTCTGGGAACATCTCTGGGAAATTATTGAACATGAAAAACCCGAAGGAGTAATTGTGCAATTGGGCGGACAAACGGCTTTGAAACTTGCCCGTCGCCTGCATGCAAAAGGAATAAAGATCATCGGAACTTCTTTCGACAATATGGATATAGCCGAAGATCGTGGACGCTTCAGTGATATGTTGAAATCATTGGATATACCTTATCCAAGATACGGAACAGCGTACAATACAGATGAAGCCATTGAAGTTGCAAGAGAAGTTGGATACCCGGTTTTGATAAGACCGAGTTATGTATTGGGCGGGCAACGCATGCGTATCGTATTAAATGATGATGAACTGGAAAAAGGTGTGTTGAGTCTGATCAAACATTTGCCCGGCAATAAAATTTTGATTGATAATTTTTTGGATCGTTGCCAGGAAGCAGAGATCGATGCCATATTCGATGGAAAAGATTTTCATGTAATGGGATTGATGGAACATATTGAACCTGCGGGTATTCATAGTGGTGATAGCAATGCTGTATTGCCGCAATTCAACTTATCGCCACTGATCGTTCATACCATGGAAGAGTATGCAGAAAAAATTGCAAGGGCATTGAATATAAAAGGATTGATCAATATCCAGTTTGCCATAAAAGACGGAAATGTTTTTGTGATAGAAGCCAACCCACGTGCATCCCGTACCACACCATTCATTGCTAAAGCATACCAGATACCATATTTGAATATTGCAACAAAAGTTATGATTGGCGCAGCCAAAATAAAAGATTTCGTGTACGAAAAAAAACTGACAGGATTTGCGATCAAGGAACCTGTTTTCTCATTCAATAAATTTCCCGGTGTAAATAAAGAGCTAGGCCCTGAAATGAAAAGTACCGGCGAAGCCATACGGTTTATCAAGGATCTGCGGGATCCTTATTTCAGGCAATTATATAAGGAAAGGAGTATGCACCTTAGTAAATAATTTTTTCTTTATAAATAATTGCATCTTTTTAATTGATACATTACTGTTCAAAATCCTTTGAATGGATAATATTACTACTTAATGCCTTCAAACTTCTTTCTCATTGAAAAGGTATTTCCCCTGGATTTCTGATATATATCATTTCCTTTTGTAACATTTATCACTAACCTGCATTTTCAGACTTTGTAATTTCGTTGTTAGTGAAAGTAGTAAAGCCTACAATATACAAGTTAATATTTTTATGCATTACCTGTATTGGCAGTATCACTTTTATTGTTTTATTCATTCAACAATTAAATAATTAAAAAATATAGTTATGAAAACAAACATGGGTTCCGTAGACAGAATTGCCAGGCTGATCATTGCGGCAATTATTGCATCTCTTTATTTTACAAATACCATCACAGGCACACTTGGTATTATACTATTGATACTAGCGGGCGTGTTTTTATTAACCAGCTTTATCGGCTTTTGCCCACTTTATCTTCC
>JANNBU010000216.1:0-4217 GCA_031385805.1 Ferruginibacter sp. | reverse complement strand
TGATCCGCCAACCAGCACCAGTTTTTTATTTGTTTTTGCATTTAAAAATGCCGGGATCAGGTAATGCAACCCCTTGTCGGGAATAAAACGCCCGACAAATAAATAATACTCCCCCGGTTTAAGAGAAAACCTCGAAAGAATTTCATTGTTATTTTCAACCTTAGGTACTTCACTTCCAAAAGGACTGAATTGAAATTTTTTATTAAACCTTTTTTCAAAAAAAGATTTTGCAGGCACATTGTCAAAAATGATCGTATTGGGAATTTTTGAAGATATGAATGCAGAAATTTTTAAATAAATTTTCCCATACCAGGGCCATTTCCCTCTTTTCCAGTCAACACCATCCTGGCTTACAAAAACTTTTTTTCTGAATAAGCGAAGGGGAAGCGCCCATATACTATTCCCTCCATTTTGAATATGTACAATATCGGCTGTATTGTTTATGATGATATCAGCCGTACATTTAAATGAATGGCAAATAGTATCAAACCCTTGTCTGTTAATGGTGGAAAATGATTTTATTTTAACGCCTTTATATTCATTTACGGGAATATAAGCATCTTTATATTTTCGGTTATAGGCCAAAACCTGGTGGCCCCGTTGAACCAAACGTGGTAATAATTCTTCAACAAATTTATCGGCTCCGGCACTTCCTTTTGTTGATGGAAGTGAACGAAAACCAAAAGCTGCAATTCTCATAGCTTGGTAGATTTATCGTTTATAGATGACATCTTTCTAAAAGATGTTATCTATAAATGATTCAGCGTTTCAAGTTTTTATCAAGGTATTCAGTATAATATGATTCCAGGTATTCCTTAAGGGCAACCTTCCAGTCTCTCATAATATTTAAATTCCTCAGGTCTAATTTTTTATTAACCAATCGCTCGGATGGAGGACGTTGTGCATAATAGATCTTTGCAAAATATTCAGAAGTAACTTCTGTTAAAGCCACTTTGCCTTCCAAACCCAATAACCTGATCAATTCGGCAGCTACTTCATAACGACTGGTCTGCCCTTTGCATACGAGGTTGTATAAACCCCAATATTCTTTTTCCAAAAGCAGTTTTACATTTTTGGCAAAATCAATCGTAAAAGTTGGTGTGCCATCTTTGTCATTAACAATAAATAATTCTTTTTTTCCTTCTACTAATTGCTTTATTAATTTATTGATAAACTTTTTATCTTTTTGAGCGCCACCACCCATCATCCATCCGGCACGGCAAATTAAAAACCGTTTTGCATTTTCGGCCACATAACGTTCTCCCATATATTTCGACCGGGCATAAACACCTAACGGATTGGGCTGATCCCAATCGTCATACAGTTCTTTTCCGCCATCAAAAATTCCTGCGGTACTAATGTATAGCATTGGAATGTCCAATGCATTTGCAAGGTACACCGCATTTTCTACAGCAAGTGTATTAGTTAGATAAGTATCATCTGCATTTTCTTCACAAAACTCGAGGTCGGTATAAGCCCCCAGGTGAAAGAGGTAATCGGGTTTGAAATTCATTACATCCTTTTTGTAACTATCAAAATCCCTGAAATCCATGAAACTCAACCAGGCTTCATTCACATCCTTGTCTGTACACTTAATTTCATAATCATCCTTAAATTGTTTGTAAAACGCTTCGCCAAGCATACCGCCGGCCCCAGCCATATAGATTTTCTTCATAAATTGTTTGAATAAATAATAATAACACTGTTAAAACGAAAGAATAGTAAAAAATATTATAATATTGAATAAATTAAATATGATTAACCCGTTTTCTGCACAGTTTGATAATTTTCAACGACTTTATTAAATAAATTATTAAGTTTTTTATAATGTTCCCCGGCTGAATATTCTTTATTCAACATATTAAATGCATTTTCCCCCAGCTTTCTGCAAAGAGTTTCATTACCAAACAACGAGGCTATTTTACTTCTCAGGTCCTCAACATCTTTAATTTTAAACAGCAACCCTGTCTCATTATCAATTACAAGTTCTTTCAGGCTGCCTGTATTTGTTGCGATCGCACATTTTTTAAATGCAAAGCTTTCTAATAAGGTATTGGGGAAATTATCATACCATTCTGAGGGCACAAGCGTAAATGAACATTTGCTTAAATAAACCTGTATCTCATCAAATCCCTTTTTCCCCAGGAATTCAACATGGTGGTTCTTGTCTTTCAGGTAATCTTTTAATTCCTCATCAAAACCAGTACTGGAAAAGCCGATGATCTTTAATTGAAAGGATGTATTCTCAAAAGATTTAACCAGCGTTAATAATCCCTTCTCGGGTTCGATCCTTCCTATATACAATGCAAATGGTTCGTAAGTGATTGCTGATTTCGTGGAAATAAACTCGAAATTAAAGAAAGAAGGTATATGCACTAAACTTTGTTGGGGGAAACCATGAACCCGGAGTTTTTCCAGCGTAAATTTTGAAGGAACAACAAATGCCTGTATTTTTTTAGCCAGGCCCATCATTTCCTGGAATTTCAATGATGCAGCTTTAATGGATGAATAAATATAGGAGTCGTACACACATTTATTTATTACGGCGTTAAATTTAGATCCTGATAAACATCGTTCACAAATATCTTTTTGCTTTGGCCTATAAAAAAGTGCATTCGAACATATTTGCCCAAAATCAGATATCCGGTGAATTACGGGGATATTATTTTTTACCGCTGCATCAAAAATACTTGCAGAAATTTTATTTTGATAATGCAAAACATAAATGAGGTCGGGATCAACAGCCTTGATCAAACTATCCAATTTCCTTTTTGCTTCAAAGGAATAAAACATCCTTGAAAAAGACCTGGCAACAGTTTTAATATTTGTCTTTTTGTACTCACTGAAATATACTTCTTCCCCTTCTCCAACCGGATCAAGGAAATAATGTTCATACTGCGACGGCTTGTTGAGTTTATTTTTAATACTGAAGGGAATAACTTCATGACCATTCTTTTCCAACAGGTCCATAACATTAAATAAATATCTTTCAGGGCCGCCAGAGACAAAATACCGGTAGTTTACAATAATTATTTTCAAGTCCTTATACTTTGTAATTTAAATAAAACTCATTGAGTTCCCTGCTAAACTTATTGCTGCAAGATAAAACTCTATTGATCCTTTTGGGCCCGGGTACCCTTTTTACGCATAAAATCATTCACTGCATAAAATAGCCTTATTGGTATTATACCATTCTACAAATTTATTGATCCCTGTTTCTATATCGTATTTTGGATCATACCCAATTTCATTTTTTGCTTTTGAAATATCGGCATAAGTAATATTTACATCGCCTTGTTGTGGCGGTAGTTTATTCAGAATGGCTTTTTTGCCCAGCGAATTTTCAATGGTTTCAACTAATTTTTTCAGGTTGATAACCCTTGATTCTCCTAAATTATATATCCTGAAACCTCCGAGGTGGTTCGATGCACAACTAATTCCGTTTACGATATCATCTACATAAGTATAATCCCGTGATGTAGATCCATCTCCATAAAAAGGAATGGGTTTCCCTTCATCTATAAGCCTGGTAAATTTATGAATGGCAAGATCTGGTCGCTGGCCCGGGCCAAAAACGGTAAAGAAACGCAGGCAGGTTATGTCAAATCCGAAGAGATGAAAGTACACATGGCACAAAAGTTCACCACTTTTTTTTGATGATGCATAAGGGGAAATAGGGTTATCAACCGGATCTGCTTCACTGAAAGGAACTTTGTCGTTATTACCATAAACAGAAGAAGATGATGCAAACAACAATTTTTTTACCCCGTGTATTCTCATTGATTCCAATAAACAAACCGTCCCATTTACATTCACATCATAATATGCGGCAATGGAATCTATTGATGGCCTTACTCCTGCCTTTGCAGCCAAATGAATGACCATATCAACCTTTTCAACAGAAAAAATTTTATTTAATGCTTCGCTGTCGCGGATATCTGCTTCGTAAAATTGAAACTTATTGGTTTGAGAAAGCTCTGCGATATTAAGTTCTTTGAATTTTTTAGCATAAAAAAGATCAAAATTATCTATCCCAATAACATGGTGGCCAAGCCCTGTAAAATATTTGCAGGTATGTGATCCGATAAAACCGGCAGCGCCTGTAACGACGATACAACTGTCTGTTCCGAGCATTGAAACGATATTAGTCTGGTCTTCTTTGTTATAGCGCGCTTAAAGCAGATTCCTGGCCCGCTACTAAATCGTGGATGGCATTT
>JANNBU010000207.1:0-6437 GCA_031385805.1 Ferruginibacter sp. | reverse complement strand
GAATATACAGTGTTGGATGCATATTTGCTTCTATCATCATTGTATTGTGTACGGCACTGCTTCAATATATTTTTCCTAAGATTTACACCCTGCTTGCCGCCCCGGACATAGACTACCGGTCTATAAAAAATCACTTTTTATTTTATACGGCTGTAATGGCGGCAGGTACTTTATTGGTCGTGTTGTTAACTCCATTGTTGTATCATTATTTTATCAATGACAAATACCACCCGGCATTGCGGTACACATACCTGCTTTGTACCGGTTATTTTTTATGGTCGGTCAGTTATTTCTTTTATTCATTCTTATTGTATCATAAAAAGAAGAAAAAGATATTGGGTCTGTCATTTTGCTGTATTGTTATCAGCCTTGGTTGTAATTATTTCTTTATTAAAAAATGGCACGATGGGGGCGCTGCTATTGCAATCTTAACCTGTTATTTCATTGTTTTAATATTAACTTTAATCTTTACAAAAGAATACTGGCAAAAGTTTATTTTTTATAAGAAACAAAACACTATCAATAATTGAAAGGAACTATGAAAGAAGTTGTATATAAAATACTGGATGTGTTTACCGGGAGCAAAGGATTGCGTAAAACGATCAACGGGTTTTCTGTAAAACTTCCAACGCGGTATATTAATTATTTCCCTTCAGATTATGAACAGGAAAATTTTGAATTTTTAAAACAACACGTCAAGGCAGGAGATCAAGTGCTCGACATAGGAGCCCATATCGGCTTATTCTCTACCATAGCTGCACAACTTACGGGCAACAATGGAAAGGTTTATGCTTTTGAACCTGCAGCCGAAACAAATGCCTTGCTCAAACAAACCATTTCAATAAACAAACTGGAAAATATCATAGAACCTTACCAGGAAGCAATGGGCGCCGCAAGCGGTAAAACTACCTTTTATGTATCTGATGTAAAAGGCGATAACAGCAACAGCCTGGTTTCCTATAAAGATGACCGGGAACTTTATGCCATGGATGTAAATATGTTCAGCATAGATGATTTTGTAAGAACTAAAAATTTATCATCACTTGCATTTATGAAAATTGATGTGGAAGGCGCCGAATACGATACACTCTGCGGGGCAATGGAAACATTAAAAAAATTACGCCCCACCTGCATTGTAGCCATACACCCCGAGCCAATTGCCGCAAAGGGAGATAGCCTGGAAAATATTTATGACCTCATTGCCGGCAATAACTATCATATTTATTTTCAAAATAAAATTATAAGTAAAAAAACATTTTGCAGCAACCGTGATCTGATCGACCTGCACATATTACCGGCCTGATCCTCTTGAAATTTTGTACTCCTCGTTATGAAAAAAACAATTCTTCATTTTATATATGACCTGGGCAGGGGCGGAGCTGAAACAATGCTGGTACAGGTTTTAAAAGAATTGCCGGAATACAATAATATTGTTGTTACACTTTATGAAGACAATCATTTTAAAAATGAATTGGAATGCACGGAATATATCTGCCTTAACCAACAATCATTGCTTCATTTTCCGCTGAGTGCTGTTAAACTTCGTAAGATCATCAAACGATATAAAGTTGATATAGTACACACTCATTTGTTCTGGCCTACACTGATCGCCAGGATGGGTGTTCCAAAGAACGTACCGTTGATAACAACCATTCATGCATTTATTGCTACATCGGTTGAATACAAAAACTGGTTTATCAGGTTGCTGGATAAAAGTTCCTACCGGTTAAGAAGATCAACTATTATCGGGGTTGCAAAAGGCGCTACGAAAGAATATTTTTCTTTTTTAAATATCAAACCGTTTAAAGCATATTCCTTATATACATTTGTCGACCCAGGCCGGTTTAATATTACGCATGTGGCAAATAGAAAACCTGCTGAACCATTTCGTTTAATAAGTATCGGTGCTTTAAGGGTTCAGAAAAACCACCAATACCTTGTTGAAGCTTTTAAATTACTGAAGCAGGATAATATTGAACTTCATATTTTTGGGATGGGCCCATTACAACAGCAATTGCAAAAAAATATCGATGACAATAACCTCAAAATCGAATTAAAAGGGCAACAGGAAAATATGAATGAGGTATTGCCCCGCTATGATCTGTTTGTAATGTCTTCAACATTTGAAGGATTTTCACTGGGTGTATTGGAAACAATGGCGGCAAAAGTACCTATGTTATTGAGTGATATTGTATCTTTCCATGAACAATGTGAAGCAACAGCCATGTATTTCAGCTTGGAAAATGTAAATGATTTTGCATCTAAACTAAGATCACTTGCCGCCGATGATACTTTGCGTTTGCAAATGAGTGAACTGGCATATAAAAGAGTGAATGATCACTTCACATTACAGCATCACATGGATCAGTTACGTCGTATTTATATTGAAACATTGAATAATAATTAATAACCTGATGAGTACAGAAAAAAAATATTTCGTTCACGAAAGCAGTTATGTTGATGATGGTTGTGAAATAGGAGCAGGGGTAAAGATCTGGCACTTCTCTCATATCATGGGTAATTGTAAGATCGGTGATGGTTGTAATATTGGACAGAATGTAGTGGTAAGCCCCAATGTGGTATTGGGAAAAAACGTAAAAGTGCAGAATAATATTTCTATTTATGAAGGTGTTATTTGCGAAGATGATGTGTTTTTGGGCCCGTCCATGGTATTTACAAATGTAATAAATCCACGAAGCGCTCTCATCCGCAAACATGAATACAAAACCACTCTTGTAAGAAAAGGCGCAAGCATAGGAGCCAATGTTACCATCGTATGTGGAAATGAGATCGGCGAATATTCTTTTATTGGCGCAGGAGCGGTTGTTACAAAACCGGTACCGGCCTTTGCTTTAATGGTAGGCAATCCTGCGAGGCAAAAAGGATGGATCAGTGAGTATGGGCATAGATTGGAATTTAATAAAGACAATATCGCTGTTTGTGAAGAAAGTAAACAGGAGTATTTGTTGGAGAATAATATTGTTAAGAGAATTAAATAACACATGAAAAATTTTGCACTAATAGGCGCCGGCGGATACATAGCTCCACGCCACATGAAAGCAATAAAAGATACCGGAAATAATTTACTAGCAGCACTCGACAGACACGATTCTGTAGGTATACTTGACAGTTATTTCCCCGAAGCAAATTTCTTTACAGAATTTGAGAGGTTCGACCGCCACCTGGAAAAGTTAAAAAGAAATGGTACCAAAACCGACTATGTAAGTATCTGTAGTCCGAATTACCTGCACGATGCACACATCCGTTTTGGCCTGCGCATTGGCGCTGATGCTATCTGCGAAAA
The DNA here is from genome assembly GCA_031385805.1 of Ferruginibacter sp. Classification (GTDB taxonomy): domain Bacteria; phylum Bacteroidota; class Bacteroidia; order Chitinophagales; family Chitinophagaceae; genus Ferruginibacter. The sequence goes on along the minus strand of JANNBU010000207.1, from coordinate 3,133 downwards.
ACCACTGGTATTGAATCCCTGGAATATAGATGCCCTTATGGAAATTGAACGGGAAACAGGGAGAAATGTATTCACCATTTTACAATTAAGATTGCATCCTGCGATCATAGAATTAAAAGAAAGGATCAGCCAGCAGCCAGTAGATAAAAAATTCACAATAGATCTTAATTATATTACGTCAAGGGGAAGCTGGTATCACACGAGCTGGAAAGGGGATATTCAAAAAAGTGGCGGCATTGCAACCAATATCGGTGTTCATTTTTTTGATATGCTGATGTGGATCTTTGGTAATGTAAAACAAAACATTGTTTCAAAGCATACTGATGATACAGCTTCCGGCACGCTCGAATTGGAACGGGCTACAGTGAACTGGATGCTCAGCATCAATGAAGCCACCCTCCCTGCCGATGTACGTGCAGCAGGTAAACGAACTTTCCGTTTGCTAACCATCGATGGCGAAGCATTTGAATTCAGCGATGGGTTTACCGAACTTCATACGGCTTCTTATAAAAATATACTGGCAGGCAATGGATTTCCCTTATCTGAAACAAAAAAAGCCATTCAATTGGTTCATGACATTCGAAACATGAACAAATAGAATCGTTTTAAAAGGATTTTTCTGATGAGCAAACTTTCCGGTCTAAGGCAAAGATTAAATGAAGATTTTACTAAGAGTATCTTAACTGTTTTGAGCGGTAGTACTGTCTCGCTGGCATTGCCGGTCATCAGCTCATTGTGGTTATTGCGGATCTATGACGTAGCCCTCGATTTTACTCCCTTTGCTTTGTTTGCCAGTTTCTGCGCCACCTTGGCTGCGTTGGCAAATTCACATTATACAACAGCCATACTGGTGGCAGACAATGAAAAGGAATCGGTGGCAGTATTGCGACTTACGGTCATCATAAATATCATGATAGCAGTTGCAGGTATTTTCTTTTTAATTTTTATCAGGGAACCACTTTTAAAATTTTTAAACGCTTCCCCGTCTTTTTATTTTACCGTATGGCTGGTACCCATTACCGTTTTATTAATGGGTATCAATGCGGCATTTACCCAATGGGCCTATCGTTTTAAGCAGTTTAAAAGAGTTGCGGTGAACAGGATGGTGCAGGCTGTGGTGACTGTGGTATGCCAGACGGTCTTTGGATTGTATTTTAAGAATATCCAGGGTTTGATAATCGGCTTTGTTGCCGGCCAGCTATTCGCCTCATTGCTGTTAACATTTAAATGCCTGAAAAATGATAAACAACTGTTATTACCCGTAACAGTCCCTGAATTGCGAAAGGAGGCAAAAAAATATAATATATTTTTTCGTTTTCAAACACCTGCAGATATCATCAATGTTTTTACACAGCAGCTCCCCAGTTTTTTATTGTCAAAATTTGCAGTCTCACCTGCCGATCTGGGCTTTTACGGGCAGGCATACAGGCTGATGGTTGCACCAAGCTCTATCATCACAAGTGCCATAGCAGATGTCTTCCGGCAAAAGGCCGACCAGGAATACAAGGAAAAAGGTAATGCAGTTGCGATATTCAGGCGAACAACCCGGTTGCTTTCTCTCATTATGATACCGCCATGCCTGCTTGTTGCATTCGCAGGGCCATGGGTATTTAAAATATTGTTTGGTGCGGAATGGTACACAGCAGGAATATATGCACAGATCCTCGTGATCATGTTATTGCCCAAGTTCATAGTCAGCCCATTGAGTTATATGTACATCATTGCAAGAAAGCAGGTAGAGGATTTTTACCTGCATATCTATATCCTGCTTTCAACTATATTTTCTTTCTATCTTGCGTACAGGCTATATGGTACAACGGAGAAGATGTTATTATTCTTTTCTATCAACTATGCAATTATTTATATTATATATTATATCCGGTCAAACACATTTTCAAAAGGAAAGAAATAATCCATGAATCAAGGGGTCAAAAATATTGGTTGGTTTTTTATAAAATTTTTTCCGATCGGGAGAAAAGTTTATGATACGAGATTATCACAAACGCCAGTAACATTCCGCATGTGGTTCATGCAAAAAGTATTGGGCTTTAATAGAGAAGCATATTGGCCGGTTCATTTTACCAGCCGGGTATCAAGCCCTGAGAATATTTATGCAGGCGTGGACACATGTCCAGGCTATATGAACAACTGTTATATCCAGGGACTGGGTGGAATATACATTGGTGATTATACACAGATAGCACCTGGTGTTGGTATCATCAGTTCTAATCATGACCTCTATGATTCGAGAGTACAGCATCCCTCACCTGTAAAAATCGGGAAACATTCATGGTTAGGTATGAATGCTGTTATATTGCCGGGTGTTGAGTTAGGAGATTTTACAATTGTAGCAGCAGGTTCTGTTGTTACAAGTTCTTTTCCTGAAGGGTATTGTGTCATAGGCGGGGTTCCGGCGAAAAAAATCAAAGACCTGGAAAAAGAAAAATGTGTATCATTCAAAAATGATATTGAATACAACGGTTATATTCCCTCTTTAAAGTTTGAAGCATTTCGACGAAAAAAATTAACAGTTTAGAATTAACGTTCATTCCTAATAAATAGAACTAAGTATAAGAGGAAAAAAATGACTCTAAGAAGCTGTCTAAAAATGTTTTTTAAATTCATCATGTAAATTTCTATCGCCACGAATTACTCTAATAAACACGGATAATAAAAAAGTATTAGTGAAAATTCGTTGAAAAAAAATTACAAAGTAGTTCTGAAATTATGTTTTTAGACAGCTTCTAAGAAAAATAAAATTATGGTCACAATCATTGATTATGGCGTAGGCAATCTTAATTCCATTAAGAACATGCTTAAAAAGATTGGAGTTGATTCTGTGATCTCTTCTCAACCAGCCGATATTGAGAATGCAGAAAAACTGATCCTTCCCGGTATCGGTTCTTTTGAATATGGAATGAAAAAACTTCGTGGTTCCGAATTCTTTCAGTCACTGCAACAAAAAGTATTGCAAAATAAAACACCCATCCTTGGAGTTTGTCTTGGAGCACAATTATTATTGAATGGCAGCGAGGAAGGCCAGCCCGTTGAAGGTTTGGGCTGGATAGATGGGAAAGCAGTCCGCTTCGACCAGGATAAAATGGCAGACAGTTTTAAAGTGCCGCACATGGGC
>JANNBU010000195.1:0-5544 GCA_031385805.1 Ferruginibacter sp. | reverse complement strand
ATTACGCGTTTGGAAAAATTAGAAAGGGAAAACTTACAGGTAATAACTGTAGATGCGTCTTCGGTAATATGGCTGAAAAAAGATAAGGAGTTGCTGGTAAACGGGGAACCATTCGATGTGAAAAAAATTATCCGATCAGGTAAAAAATTGATCCTCGCTGGATTGTTTGATCTCCGTGAAAAAGAACTGAAAAGACAATTACAAAAATATGCACAAACAAAAGAAAGGTCTGCATCAACCAATAATTCCTTGCTGTTACTCTTCTTTACAACATACTACCAGTTAACCGAACCAATAAATTTAAGCAGTTCGTTTTCTTTACATACAAAACCCAACTGGCAAAAAAATCAGGATAAGACCTGTAACCTATACCACGAGATCGCCGTTCCTCCTCCACGCATAAGCTGATCTTTTTCTATTTTTCTTTCACTCCGTACCGGGGTGAACCTTATTTTTCTGTCTATACCAAACTATCATTATTATGAAAAAAATCATCGTACTTAATATACTGCTGTGCATTACCGTATTTACATACGCACAGGAGAAAAAAGCTGTTATACCGGATAGCAGCCTGCGTGAGATCAATTTGAATGAAGTAACTATTGCTGCTACCCGCTTTGCAGAACACAAAAAATACATTGCCCAACAGGTATTAACCATTAATGCAAAAAAATTAGCTTTTTATAACCAGCAAACTTCTGCTGAGCTAATGACCCATTCGGGCAGTGTACTTGTACAAAAAAGTCAACTTGGTGGCGGAAGCCCTATCATTCGGGGCTTTGAAGCCAATAAATTACTGATGGTTGTAGATGGCGTAAGAATGAATAATGCCATATTCAGAGGTGGTCATCTGCAGAATATCATTACCATGGACAATACCATCCTGGATAAAACCGAAATTCTTTTTGGCCCCTCTTCTGTTATGTATGGAAGTGATGCACTGGGAGGTGTTATTAGTTTTTATACTAAAAAACCAACGCTTTCAGAAACTGCGGGTAAAACATTATTATCAGGAAATGCATTCTTCCGGTATTCATCTGCTTACAATGAAAAAACAGGGCATATTGATGTAAGCGTTAGTGGTAAAAAATTCGGTTCACTGACCAGTTTTACTTTTTCCGATTTTGGAGACCTGAAACAGGGTTCTGACTATTACAGTAAATTTCCCGGCTGGGGCAAACGAACTTTTTATGTTGAGCAGTTCAACGGTGTTGATTCGATGGTTAAGAACAGCAATGAAAACAAACAGGTACAAACAGGTTATAAGCAATATGATCTCCTGCAAAAGTTTTTGTTTAAGACCGGTAAAATTGAAAATGTGCTGAACTTTCAATATTCAACATCTTCTGATATTTTTCGTTACGACAGACTCACAGAAGTTAATGGGTCTGGCATAGCCAAAAGTGCAAAATGGTATTATGGCCCACAAAAACGTTTATTGGCTGCCTGGAATATCAACTTACCCAAATCAGGGATCTACGACCAGGCACAGATAACGGCTGCATACCAGCAGGTGGAAGAAAGCCGTCACAACCGGAATTATAAAAGCACTAAACTGAATCACCGCATAGAAAAATTAAATATCGGCAGCCTCAATGCCGATTTTTCAAAAAAGATCAAAAAAGCTGAACTGGGTTATGGCTTAGAAATAACTTATAATAAAGTGAAGTCCGCCGCTTATGAAGAAAATATCAGCACCGGAGTACAAAGCCCGCTCGATACCAGGTATCCGGATGGTGGCAGCAATACACAATCCTATGCAGCTTATATAACAGGCTTGTATAAATTCTCGGAAAAAATAATTGCCAATGCAGGTTTACGCTATACGCATAACCGCCTGAATTCTACATTCAATGACACTACATTTTTTCCTTTCCCATACCGTGATATAGACCAGTCATCAAATTCGGTTACCGGTAATGCAGGCATTGTATTTTTGCCTGCTGCAGGATGGAAGATCGCCGCATTGGTTTCGACCGGGTTCCGCACACCAAATGTTGATGATATGGCAAAAGTATTTGAAAGCGGTGGCGGTACTCTTATTGTGCCGAACCCAAATATCAAACCGGAAAAAACGATCAACTATGAATTCAACATATCCAAAAGCATAAAGAACATTTTCCAGGTTGGTGCTACTGTATGGTACACAGATTATCATGATGCGCTAAGCACTGATTTTTCTACTTTTAACGGGTCTCCTACTGTTGTATATAATGGTACAACCAGCCAGGTAGTTACAGTAGTAAATAAGAGATCAGTCTATGTATGGGGCATTAGTGGCAATATAGGTGCCGATATAAACAAACACTTTTCTTTTTCTTCTGTAATAAATTATACTTATGGCAGGATAAAAGAGAACCCCAAAAATTATCCGTTGGACCATGTGGCGCCCTTATTTGGTAAAACAAGTTTTACAGCAAAATTTGGAAAATTTACGGGTGAAATTTTTGCTTTGTATAACGGGGCTAAGGATTCTGCCGACTATAACCTTCGGGGAGAAGACAATCAAATATACAGTGCGGATGTTATTCATGGCTATACCCCATCCTGGGTCACAGCCAATCTAAGAACAGAATATAATATCAATAAATATGCTGCCGTTCAGTTTGCAGTAGAAAATATATTTGATAAATATTACCGTGTTTTTGCTTCGGGCTTAAGTGCTCCGGGCAGAAACTTTGTTATTACATTAAGGGCAAAATTATAACTGAGCGCTTTATAGCTGAACAAAAAAAGGCCGGAATGTTAAAATTCCGGCCTTTTTAATGCTTATGCAGCAGGCTGTAGAAGTAAATTGTCTATATTTATAGTGCACAAAACCTTACGATTATGACCGAAGAGCTAATGCTTGCCGGAAGTATAAAAAATAATGCTTCTGCGCAGGAAGCATTTTATAACAAATTCAGCCCTAAGATGCTGGGTGTGTGCTATCGTTTTGCCAAAAACAGGGAGGATGCCGAAGATATGTTACAGGAGGGTTTTATTAAGATATTTACCCAATTACATCAATATAGAAGTGAAGGGGCATTGGAAGGATGGATCCGGAGGATTATTGTTCATACCTGCATCAACGTTTTAAAAAAGAATAAAAAGTTTTCCGAAAGTGTTGATATCATTCATGCAAACAGTATTTATGTACGGGAAGATATGATCCCATCCATTATGCAGGCAAAACAGGTAGTGGAATGTATTCGTATGCTACCCCTGGGTTACCGCACCGTTCTTAACCTGTATGCAATAGAAGGCTATTCCCATAAAGAAATTGCCCGAATGCTGGAAATTGAAGAAAGTACCAGCCGCAGCCAGTATACCAGGGCCAAAGCCATGCTGGAAGAAATTTTAATAAAGAAAAAAATATTACAAAAGCCTGCATCGAAAATACTCTATGCGGCCGCTGTATCACCAGGATAAATTAACAATAGTTGCAAACCTGTTTTTTAATGACCAACAACTAACTTAAAAGCTTTTTGTGAAAGATGGAAAAGAATTTTTACCCGGACAATTTTGAGCAACTTTTGAAGGAGAGTACAGATAATTTCAGAATGTATCCTTCAAAAAGGGTTTGGCACAGTATCTACAACGACCTGCATCCCAGCCGCAAATGGCCTTCGCTTGCTATTTGGATATTGCTTATTTCTTCGATCGTTTATATTGGGTTACCCAATAAGAACCAGGGATTGGCTGGTAAGAACCAGGCTGCAACAGCAGGTAGCAATTCAAAAAATATCGCAGCAGTTGCAAAAACTGATCCGGCCGGTACTTCACGGATTTCAAATACAGTTAACAATGTAACTCCTGTTCATGCCCAGGCGGTTCCTCAGGAAACTTTTAACAACACGGGTACAAAGTCAAAGACCGGCAATCAAAAAACTGTTTTGTCCAACAACAATGCGGGAAACGATCAGCAGCCTGTAACTTCAACTTCACTCAATAAGAAAAGCACAGGACTTAAAACTAAAAATACTACCGGTATAAATATTACTGATAAAGCCCTGGCCGCAAATGTTGTTGGTACGAATGTAAATACAGTAGCAGAAAAAGAAACTGTTACCGTTACCATGGATGATATCAATGAGCTGATCAATAATAAAAAAGAAACTGATATTATCAATCCTGAAACTAAAAAGGCTGACGTTGAAAATAAAAATAAACTTTCAGCAACGGATAAGGATAATACCGCAGAAAAAGAATGGATAGAAGATTATGCTTTTCATAATAAGCCATTTACTTCCAAATGGAAGACACGTACAACCTATCAATTGTATTTTACTCCATCTATAGGCTACCGTATTTTTTCCAAGAATACAGCCTTCAACCCTGTTTCCACAGCTTTAGTGGCAACTTCAGGTAATGTACAGGATTATAAAAAGGCGTTGAGCCATTTCGCTGCTGTTAACATGGAAATAGGTGGTAATATACTTTACAGCATCACTAAGAACTGGAATTTAAAAGCAGGTATTCAATTAAATTATACCAATTATAAAATAAATGCTTACGAACTCAAGCATCCGACAACGACTACGCTTACCCTCAATGATCTTAATACCGGATTTCCGGTACTGGATCCCAGGTCTGCTACCCTGGCAAATATATCAGGGTTTGTTTCAAAAAAGTTAAACAACAATACTTACCAGGTATCTTTACCATTGGGAGCTGATATAAAGATCGCCGGCAAAAATAATCTTAAATGGTATGCAGGGGCTACCATACAACCTACTTATGTCGCAGGAGGCAATGCATACCTGGTTTCATCTGACCTTAAAAATTATGTTACTGATGAATCCCTCATACGCAAGTGGAATTTAAATGCAGGCATTGAAACATTTATCAGTTATAAAACCAAGGGCGGCATTATTATCAACGCAGGGCCGCAGTTCAGGTACCAGTTTTTATCTACCTACAGCAAACAATATACTTATAATGAAAGGTTGTATAACCTTGGGTTGAAGATCGGCATCACAACAAGATTTTAAAATTATATACATTTCAAAACGCCCCGTTACTTAACGGGGCGTTTTTGTTATTACCGTTCATGAAAAACCGGTGGTGCATTCGTTAGAAAATATGCGTTAATTGCAGGGAGTGTTCGTCATTGCGAGGAACGAAGCAATCTAACAGTTTAAGTACACAGATTGCTTCGTTCCCCGCAATGACGAATTAATTTAAAATTGAAACCGATGCAATACTGAAATACCGAATGTTTTGTCAACAGCAAGTTTACATTTAATTTAGAGCTATGAAACTGATAAATATTTTCCTGGTCTTTTTAATGTTTCTTTTGTCATGCAATGATGCACAAAAGAACAGCCGGGCAGCAAATGAGCCAACTGTAGAAACGGAACAAGCTTCATTTTTTCCGGTAACTGATTTCTTATACGGGCAGATCGCTGAAATTAAGAACCGGGGCATCAATCCTTTAAAAATAATCACTGTAAACAAACGCGAGGATTCATTGTGGCTGAAGGTTGAGGTGTTGAATGATGAGTTTGCCCCTTTTTTATCCCCTGTAATTGATAGTTCAAATTTAGCCGGCATGTTTACAGA
>JANNBU010000178.1:0-3724 GCA_031385805.1 Ferruginibacter sp. | reverse complement strand
TTCCTTCAACATAACGAGGAGATCTTCTAAAAAAAATAAGCCCGGCAAAAGCTACTTCCAGTCCATCTAATTGCTGCAACTGTTTCATTGTTGTGATACCACAAACTTTAATATTCATGTCTATTGGTTTAGTCGTTTATTTAAATTGGCTGTTAGTTTTTAGCTTGTTCATAAAATTGAAAAATGCTTTACCGGGGTTCTTTTCTTTCATGAATATTTCCCCCATTAAAAATCCTTTATATCCTGCTGCTTTGAATTTATTAATTGTTTCAATGTCGGCGATACCACTTTCTGCAATTTTAATTTTATCTGCAGGAATTAATTTACTCAATTTCACAGACCGGTTAATATCAACTTCAAAGTTCTTTAAGTTACGGTTGTTTATTCCAACCATGTCAATTTCCTTACAAATATGCCCCAATTCATTTTCATCATGAATTTCCAGTAAAACTTCCATTCCCAGTTGTTTTGCCTGTACCGCAAATGCTTTCACTTTTGATTTGGATAAACAAGCGGAAATTAATAAAACTGCATCTGCTCCCATTGCTTTTGATACGATCAACTGATATTGGTCAATGATAAAATCTTTTCGTAAAATGGGTATGTCGTTTTCCCTTGCAATGACCATGTCTTCTGAATTGCCGCCAAAAAAATGATTATCGGTTAGTATGGATAACCCGCTTGCCCCATGTTTTGTATAGGCATTTGTAACTTCCTTTACATCGGCATCCCAGTTAATGATCCCTTTGGATGGTGACTTTCTTTTAAACTCTGCAATGATCCCTGAGCTGGTTTCATCCTGTAGGATTTTTTTTAATGAAATACATTTTCGTCTGAACAAAAAGCTTTTTATAAGTTCTTTTTCGGGAACTAAAATTTTCCTAACCTCCACCTCTGCTTTTTTATATTCGATTATCTGGTTGAGTATGTTCATATTTTATCCGGTTAATGTTTGTAAACTTTTATAAGCAGCACCGCTTTCAAGACTTTGTACTGCCAGCTGGTAACAAGTGTCGTAATGATCGTACTTGCCCATACAATGCAGCCCCATTGCCGCATTTGCTATTACCACTGCATTCTGTGCCCAGGAACCTTCCCCTTTAATTATCTTTAAGAATATTTTTGCAGCTTCTTCAACTGTCGTTCCACCGTAAATATCAGCAGCTACAACCGTGCGTTTACCGAGTGCTTCTGCACTCATGATCTTTTCGCCTTCATTGCTAATGATCTTCGTATCACCCGTTAAAGATATTTCATCGTATCCATCCAAACTATGAATGATCGTAAAAACTGTGTTTTCCTGTTGAAACATATAATTATATATCCTTCCCATTTCTAAATTATAAACCCCTACCAATTGATAACGCGGTAATGCAGGGTTTACCATCGGCCCCAGCATATTAAAAAAAGTTCTTACCCTAAGGTTTTTCCTGATACCTGCCACCACTTTCAATGCGGGATGAAAAAGCGGGGCATGCAGGAAGCAGATATTAGCAGTATCCAACTCTTTTTTAAGCACATCCACATTCGTTTTGAAACGGTAACCCAATTGCTCCATCACATTCGATGAACCACTGACAGAAGAGGCGCCATAATTACCATGTTTGGCGACTTTATTTCCGGTGCCTGCCACTATAAAGCTACTAAGCGTGGAAATATTAAAAGTATTTTTCCCATCGCCGCCGGTACCAACAATATCTAATAACTCATACGCTGTCATATCAACCGGTAAACACAATTCCATCAATGCATCTTTAAATCCCTGTAGCTCTTCAATGGTTATGGTTCGCATAAGGTACACTGTTATGAAAGAAGATATTTCGCTTTCATTGTAATCCCCGTTGGAGATATTTATCAATACTTCCTTTGCCTGTTGGCGGCTGAGGGTTTTGTATTCGTAGAGATAATTTAATATTTTTTTCATTTTTTATTTTTGGACTAAGGATAGTATTTCTATTTGCCATTCCGATGAAGAAGGAATTTCAGGAGAGATGCTTCGTTCCTCAGCATGACAAAGGCACGACTCCGACAGGAAATTGGTTACACCTTCAGCCAGTTTCTTATGATCGTTTCACCACAAGGCGTTAATACACTTTCGGGATGGAATTGAACTCCCTGTACATCAAATTTTTTGTGTTTCATTCCCATGATATAATTGTTTTCATCAACAGCCGTAATTTTTAGCTCATCCGGAAAATTTTTATCCGAAACGATCCAGCTATGGTATCTTCCTACTTCTATTGTTTTATCAAGGCCATTATAGAGTTGACCATTTGTATCTAATATTTTAATGGGTGTGGCTACTCCGTGAAAAACCGTATCCAGGTTTATAAGTTTTGCCCCAAAAGCCTCCCCGATCGCCTGGTGACCCAAACATACGCCCAGTATAGATTTCGTTGAAGCATATTCTTTGATCAGTGGCAATAACATCCCTGCTTCTTCGGGTATTCCGGGACCGGGGGATAAGATGATCTTATCGTATTCCATTACTTTTTCCATGGCAATTTCATCGTTTCTAAATACGTCAACTTTTGTGTGCAGTATCTTCTCAACCAGGTGAACCAGGTTATAGGTAAATGAATCGTAATTATCAAATAACAATATTTTTGTCACGCTATTAATTTTAATCTGTTATTGTTTGTGCCAATACAATGGCATTTTTTAAGGCCCCTAATTTATTATTTACTTCCAGCAATTCGTTTTGCGGATCGCTTTTAACAACAATACCTGCGCCCGCCTGGCTTACCAATGTATTGTTCTTACTTAAAAATGTTCTGATCATAATGGCATGGTTGCAACTACCGTCAAAACCAATAAATCCAATTGTTCCGCCATAAAAGTCCCTTGAAATATTTTCAGTTTCATCAATGATCTGCATGGCTTTGTACTTAGGTGCCCCGCTTAAAGTTCCTGCGGGAAATGTACTGCTTAATATTTTGAATGGATTTTTTTCATTACCTATCTTTCCCTGCACTTCACTTACCAGGTGTATTACATGGGAATAATATTTTACTTTTTTAAATGCTGTCACTTCCACTTCGCTGCAAACCCGGCTGAGGTCATTTCTTGCAAGATCAACCAGCATTACATGTTCTGCATTTTCTTTGGGATCATTTTCAAGTTCCACAGCAAGTAACTTATCTGTATCATCATCACCACTGCGTTTAAACGTTCCCGCAATAGGATGCACAATGGCTTTATTATTTTCAATGATGACCTGGCTTTCGGGAGATGAACCCATCAGTTTATAATCACCATAATCAAAATAAAAAAGATAAGGGCTTGGATTGATGCTTCGCAAAGCCCGGTAAACATTAAATTCGTCTCCTGTAAAACGCTGCTTAAAACGCCTGCTTAAAACCGCCTGGAACACGTCTCCCCGCTGGCATGCATCAATTCCACGCTGAACCATATTCCTATATTCATCATCGGTGATATTTGATGATTCATCTTCCTGTATTTTGAAAGGAAAGACCGGTACATCCTTGCTTTTGATCATGCTTTCAACATCTGCTATATTGCTTTCTAATCCGGCAAAATGATTTTCGCAGATATACAATTCATCTTTAAAATGATTGATGATGATCACATATTGATAAAGCCGGTACCGGATCAATGGAATTTCGGGAGTGGTTGACTTTGTATTTTCGAATGTTATCTTCTCAAAAAAACTAACTGCATCATAAGTGGTATAACCAAAAAGTCCCTGAGCTATTCTTACAGG
>JANNBU010000161.1:0-4680 GCA_031385805.1 Ferruginibacter sp. | reverse complement strand
TATCTTTTTCATATTTCCTGTTTTTAGTGTAAAAAAATATTTCATTCAATTGTTATAAGTGAAGTGTAATAATATTATTCCACTGCTGTAACCTACTTATTGAAATATCATGCCATAAGCTGCCAACTGGTCATAAATTTTGGAAACCTATCTGTTATTCATTGATATTCAACACAAAACTGGTTTTATTTTCACGTTATCCTAACAAATTGATCTGGGTTTAATATGTGGCGGGCTTTCCATAGGATTTGTTCTTATCGCTTCTAAGTAACAGAGATGACCAGGTTTGTGTTTGTACTAAAACCATCCATACTGGTATCTAATCCGGATTTGTTTATGAATTCCTGAATACACAAACTGTCCGAAATATAACCTGGACCTATGCTGTAAATGGTACTGGTTGAAATCAGTTTACAACTCCTCCTCAAAATGTATACTATCTATATGGGGGCTATTATCTTCAAAAACAGGCTTTATTTAAAAAAACTTTTCTTAATCGCTTGCTATTTAAAATTCAACCCTTACCTTTGCACTCCAAATTAAAAAACGGAATTTTAAAAGTTCTTTATATATGTCACAACGAATCAGAATAAAACTACAGTCTTACGACCATAATTTAGTAGATAAATCTGCTGAAAAGATCGTGAAAACTGTACGCAGTACGGGCGCAGTGGTAACAGGACCAATTCCTTTGCCGACGCATAAGAAGATCTTTACTGTATTGCGTTCTCCTCACGTTAACAAGAAAGCACGTGAGCAGTTCCAATTGTGTACACACAAACGTTTGTTAGACATTTACACCAGCAGCAGCCGTACGGTTGACGCTCTAAGCAAATTGGATTTGCCAAGTGGTGTGGATGTTGAGATAAAAGCTTGATGAACCTTCCCGTCCCAATAGCTATCGGGATCGGGAGAGGCACTCGCTAAGTTCTTAAAAAGAAAAATATGAACGCCTAACTCCGGTTTCGGAGCGCTGGGCATAAAACAGATACAATGAAAAGTATTATTGGTAAGAAGATTGGCATGACCAGTATCTTTGATACAACCGGCAGGCAGACTGCGGTTACTATCATTGAAGCGGGACCATGCGTAGTCACTCAAAAGAAGACCGTAGAAACAGACGGTTACAATGCACTCCAGATCGCATTTGGCGATAAGAAAGAAAAACACTCCATCAAAGCAGAAGTAAACCACTTCTCAAAAGCTAATACAGCTCCTAAAAAATTCGTTCAGGAAATACGCGATAGCGAAATGACCCAGTCATTAGGTGAATCAATCACTGTAGACATTTTTGCCGAAGGCGATAATGTACAGGTTATTGGTACCACCAAGGGTAAAGGTTTCCAGGGGGTTGTAAAACGCCATGGCTTTAGCGGTGTTGGTGGCCAGTCTCATGGTCAGCATGATCGTTCAAGAGCACCGGGTTCTATCGGTAACTCATCAGATGCCAGCCGTGTATTCAAAGGTATGCGCATGGGTGGACGTATGGGTCAGGACAGGGTTACGCTGAAAGGCCTGAAGGTGATGAAAATATTTCCAGAAAAAAATTACATATTAATAAGTGGTTCGGTTCCGGGCCATAATGGTTCAATCGTTTTAATACAGAAGTAATATGCAACTAGATATAATAAATACAAAAGGCGAAAAAACCGGCAGAACAGTTGAGTTACCGGATGATATTTTTGGAATTGAACCAAATGATCACGTTATATACCTTGCTGTAAAGCAATACCAGGGTGCTCAACGCCAGGGCTCTCACAAGGTAAAAACGCGTGCTGAAGTAAAAGGTTCTTCTAAAAAATTACACAAGCAAAAAGGAACCGGTGGTGCCCGTAAAGGTAACCTGCGTAATCCTTTGTACAAAGGTGGTGGTACTATCTTCGGACCAAAACCCCATGCTTATGATATCAAACTGAACCGTAAAGTAAAGGATCTTGCTAAAATGAGTGCATTGGCATATAAAGCAAAAGAAAATGCGATCATGGTTTTGGAAGATATGAAAATGGATGCGCCAAAAACAAAAACATTCACCGGTATTTTGAATAGCCTGAACATTGGCCGTAAAAAAACCTTGTTTGTAATGCCTGACAATAACGATAACCTGTACCTGAGCTTGCGCAATGTACCGGCTGTTAAAGGCACTTTATTAAGCGACATGAATACGTATGATATTTTAAATGCTAACGTATTGTTGCTTACAGAAAGCACAGCAAAATTGTTTTCTGAAGCAGGTGAAGAAGCTGTAGCATAAATGAATTTGGAAATTAGCCAATTCGGAAATTTGGAAATTGGCTGATTTTAGAAAAAAAATTAAACAAGTATCAAATTATTAGACATGAAACTGTCAGACGTATTAATAAAGCCGATCTTATCTGAAAAAGCTAACAAGCAATCAGAAAAAATGAACCGTTACACTTTTGTAGTTGACAGGAAGGCAAATAAATTAGAGATCAAAAAAGCAGTAGAAGAATTCTACGGTGTTCAGGTAGAAGAGGTAAATACAGCAGTAATGCCTTCTAAACTGAAAGCAAAATATACCAAGGCCGGATTCATCGTTGGCCGTAAGCCTGCAAAGAAGAAAGCAATGGTTACAGTAGCCGAAGGAGAAACAATTGATTTATACGGAACTGTTTAATAAAACAGCCCCTAGCCCCCGAAGGGGGGATGGGATGGAGAGTGAAAAGCGATTTATAAAAATATTACAAGAATGGTAAATTCTGCTACCGCAAAACGCAGAGATTAACAAAAAATAGGTACTCGTTCCCTCTTCGGGGGTTAGGGGCTAAAAAGTTTTAAAATGGCACTTAGAAAATACAAACCGGTCACAGCAGGAACCCGTTGGAGAATTGGTAATGCTTATGCAGAGATCACTACCAACGAGCCTGAAAAGTCTTTGCTTGAAAAGCAAAAAAGCACTGCCGGAAGAAATGCACAGGGCCGGAGATCTATGCGCTACATGGGTGGTGGAAACAAGACCATGTACCGTATCATTGATTTTAAAAGAGATAAAAAAGATATCCCGGCTGTTGTAAAAACGATTGAATACGATCCAAACCGTACTGCATTTATTGCTTTATTGGCGTATGCAGATGGTGAAAAACGTTATATACTTGCTCCACAAGGTTTACAGGTAGGGCAAACCGTTATCAGCGGAGATGATGCAGTTCCTGAATTGGGAAATGCATTGATGTTGAAGAACATGCCGTTGGGTACAAACGTTCACAATATTGAGATGCAGCCCAGCCAGGGAGGTATTTTAGTACGCAGTGCAGGTACTTCTGCACAGCTTAGCAATAAGGAAGGTAAATATGCTGTACTTAAAATGCCAAGTGGTGAATTAAGAAAAGTATTGATCAACTGTTATGCAACTGTAGGGGTTACCAGCAACAGCGACCATAACCTGGAAAGCATGGGTAAAGCCGGCCGTAACAGGTGGAAGGGTATTCGTCCACGCACAAGGGCAGTAGCGATGAACCCGGTAGATCACCCGATGGGTGGTGGTGAAGGAAGGGCTTCAGGCGGTCACCCACGTAGCAGGAAAGGTAAATATGCTAAAGGACAGATCACCCGTACAAGAGGAAAAGGATCTGATAAGATGATCATCCAAAGAAGGAATGGTAAGAAATTGCCAAATAAGTAAATAGTAAATGGGGAATAGCAAGTGGGGAGTAAAATAGTAATCTAATCATTGTTAAAATATCCCGATAGTATCGGGAAAATAAACAGAAAACAAAACAATATGTCTCGTTCGTTAAAAAAAGGTCCTTACATCGAAGCTAAACTTGAAGCAAAAGTGATGGCTATGATTGAAGGAAAAAGTAAAAAAGGTGTTATCAAAACATGGAGTCGCAGAAGTACGATCACACCGGATTTCGTAGGTCAGACTTTTGCAGTTCATAATGGGAATAAATTCATTCCTGTTTATGTAACAGAATTTATGGTTGGACATAAATTAGGTGAATTTGCACCAACAAGACAATTCAGGGGACACTCAAGTAAAAAGATAGCATAAAAACCGTTTCTGGTCTCTGGTTTCTCGTTGGGTTTATTATGGTTGAGATTTATACAGCATAAGAAGCTAAAAAAACTACAACTATAAGAAACTAACGAGAAACGATAAAACGAGAAACAAGAAACAAGAAACTCATATAAAATGGAAGCAGTAGCAAAACTTAATAATTATCCTACATCACCACGCAAGATGCGTTTGCTTGCAGACCTTATCCGTGGTTTGAAAGTAGATAAAGCTTTGGCGGTATTGGATCACAATCCAAAGCATCCGGCAGTTCCTTTACGCAAATTAGTATTATCTGCGATCAGCAACTGGAAAGCAAAAAATGAAGGTGCAGATGAAACAGCTTTATTGGTAAAAACAGTAATGGTTGATGGTGCAAGGGTTATCAAGCGTATGCGTCCGGCACCGCAAGGTCGTGGTTACAGGGTTAGAAAACGCAGCAATCACGTAACACTTATTGTGGATGTTCCCGGATCATCTGTAAAAGCAGCCAAAGCAATAGCAGCTGAAACAGTTGTAGCAGCAGAACCAGTAGTTGCAAAAAAAGCAGCAGTAAAAAAAATTGCTGCTAAAAAAGATACTGAATCTAAAAAAACTAAATAATTAAAAACCGAATATGGGTCAGAAAACAAATCCGATAGGTGCAAGATTAGGGATCATTCGTG
>JANNBU010000143.1:0-4808 GCA_031385805.1 Ferruginibacter sp. | reverse complement strand
CAATGCCTGGGTGGCTTTACGTTCTATGCGTTTATCTCCAAAAGACCCTGTAAAGTCTGGAAATGAGTTTATTAATTCTACCATATGTCAAAGATCTATATTATTCCTTTCTCAAAAAATGTGTCCACACAGTAGTCCTAAGGAGAGGGCTGGGCCTGCCTGCCGGTAGGCAGGGTGAGGTTTATTTTGCAAAAATGCTCAACGAAACCTTTAAATTATCTGCCAATGAAACACTATTACCACCTACATTAAAATCGCGGCGGTTCATTGGAAATTCACCTGAAAAAACATATCCATCATTGCGCTTGTTCACTTTAAAATTAAATTTCACTGGCTTTGTAACGTCTTTTACAGTAAGATCGGCAGTTAATATATATATACCGGGTTTATCAGTTGCCTGTATTTTCGTACTTACAATATGTATGGCTGGATATTTTTTAACATCGAAATATTCTTCTTTACGAAGGTGGCCATCCCTTGAGCTGTTGTCGGTATTGATCGTTGCAGCATCCACGGTAACATCAAATGCCCAGACTGATAAATTATTCGGATCAAACTTCATTGTTCCTTTCAAACCGGTAAGATCTCCACCGGTTTTGATCCCGAAATTTTTAATTACAAAATGTACTTTACTACCTTCATCCATTGGAGTAAGTATTCGCTGCGAATAAGAAGTATTTATACAAAAAAGAAAGGCGGCTATTGCAATTAATTTTTTCATTTTTTAGAATTATCACACAAATTACAAACCAAAGCCGGTAATGTTCGGTCAGATAAACGACATTTAACAAACATTACATAATTTACATGTAGATCATTATGTTGAGATCATCCACGATACAGTTACTTCGTTTTCATTTTTCATTTTTTTTAATGCCCGTGTATTGGCTGGCGCTGAGCCAAACCGTGGATATAAATATGTACCGGGCAATACTTGTTTTTGCGATCCTTCACCTGCTCGTATATCCCGCCAGCAATGGTTACAATAGTTATATGGACAGGGATACTGGTAGTATCGGTGGAATAAAAAATCCCAAACAACCAACCAGGCAACTCTTTTATGCGTCTGTATTCTTAGATACACTTGCATTGGTAAGTAGTTTTTTTATCAGCTACTGGTTCATGGCAGGTATATTGGCGTTCATAACTGCATCAAGGGCTTACAGTTACCGGGGTATCCGGCTAAAGAAATATCCTGTAATTGGTTATCTCACCGTAATTATTTTCCAGGGAGCGCTTGTATTTTTTTTGGTAATACATGGAAGCAGCAATGACAAGACTTTGGCAGTTCCGGCTATTGGCATGATTGCTGCGTCCCTGCTTATAGGCGGATTTTATCCGCTCACACAAATTTATCAGCACATGCAGGATAAGGAAGACGGCGTTTCTACACTTAGCTACAGGCTTGGGTACAGGGGCACATTTATCTTTACTGCCATCATTTATTTCCTCGCAATGACCGCATTGGGATTTTACCTGGCGCTTAACCTTGAGCTGGGGAAATTTTTCATCATCCAGATCTTTTTTGCGCCCGTACTCGTATATTTTTTTTGGTGGTTCTACAAAGTTTACCACGATACTGCCGAAGCTAATTTTAAAAATACGATGCGCATGAACCTGCTTGCATCCGTTTTTACAAATGCAGCTTTTATTTTTTTATTTATAACTGAAAAGTATTGAGCAAAATAATTTCTATAGCAACAGGTGTTCCTTCATTTAAACATAACCAATCAGCTCTTTTTGATTTTGCAGAAAAAATTTATTGCAAAGATGAAACTGAAAGCAGGAAATTAAAATTCCTGTATAATCACAGCGGTATTGAACACCGCTATTCTGTAATACCGGATTACAGTGTTGCTGCAACTGACAGAAAATTTTTTCCTCCTGCTACCGACCTTGAGCCTTTCCCTGGTATTGAAGAAAGGATGAGGGTATTTAACAAACATGCAGCACAATTATCTGTTACAACCATTGAAGATTGTATCCGCGGAAAGATCGGCAAAGATGAGATCACACATATAATAACGGTAAGTTGTACGGGCTTGAGTGCACCGGGCATTGACCTGCAGGTGATGGAGATCATGGGACTGTCGCAAAACATCATAAGAACCTCCGTTAATTTTATGGGATGTTATGCCGCTGTTCATGCATTGAAAATTGCTGATGCATTTTGTAACAGCAGCCAACATGCAAATGTTGTAGTAGTGTGTACGGAATTATGCACCCTGCATTTTCAAAAAGATATATCCGCAGATAACATGACATCTTCGCTCCTCTTCGCTGATGGATCTGCAGCCATGTTGATACAAAGCAAACAAAGCCGTGAAAAAGGCATTCATGTAAATAACTTTTTTTCAGATGTATCTTTTAAAGGAAAAAAAGATATGGCCTGGGAACTTTCATCTAAAGGTTTTTTGATGACACTAACAGGCTATGTACCAGATCTGATAAAAGAAGATTTTAAAGGACTTGTAGATAAAGCATTAGATGCAGCAGGAAAAAAGATGGAAGACATCACACATTGGTGCATTCACCCGGGGGGCAAAAAGATATTGGAAAGTATCAGTGCCAGCCTGGGTATTACGAATGAACCTTTGAAATATTCTTACGAGGTTTTAAATGATTATGGCAATATGAGTTCACCAACCATTTTATTTGTATTGAAAAAAATATTAGATGATTTTGAGCAAGATCCTCCCGCTGAAAATAATATGATCTTTGGCGCTGCATTTGGCCCCGGCCTTACCATGGAAACCTTTACTGCCAGCTATGCTTAATTTAAAAGAACGGTCATATAAAAAAGAACTGCTGGATGCAGATGACATTCCTTTTGTGGATATCAGGCAAAATATGCGTGAATTAAATATGGTAAACAATTTACTCGGCGGGCATCTAATTACATTGGCAGGGATCAAAAAAATCATTAAAAAAAATCATACGGGTAAATCCATATCTGTTTGCGAAATTGGTTGTGGTGGCGGAGATAATTTACATGCAATAAATAATTGGTTCAAAAAGAATAACATCCATACAAGTTTTACCGGCATCGATATTAAAACAGCGTGTATTGATTTTGCACAACAACAATATCCCTCATTAAATGCAACCTGGATAACCAACGACTATGCTAAAGTTGACCTGGGTGCAAATAAACCGGATATCATTTTCTCTTCCTTGTTCTGTCATCATTTTACAGAAGCTGAATTGGTAAAAATGCTTCGCTGGATGAAAGCCAACAGCAGCAAAGGTTTTTTCATCAATGATCTTCAACGTCATCCCCTGGCATATTATTCCATTAAATTTCTGACAAATATTTTTTCCAGATCGTATCTTGTAAAAAATGATGCCCCGCTTTCTGTTGCAAGGGGATTTAAAAGAAATGAGTGGGAAGAAATTTTTGCTGTAGCGGGTATCCGGCAGTACAGCATAGAATGGAAATGGGCATTCAGGTATTTAATTGTTTGCAAAAATGGACAATGAAACAATATATGATTGCGCCATCATTGGTGGTGGATTAGCAGGTTTGACTTTAGCTATTCAACTGGCAAAGCAACAACATAAAATAATTTTATTTGAAAAAGAGCAATATCCGTTTCATAAAGTTTGCGGTGAATACATCAGCCTGGAAAGCCGGAATTTTTTAGAAAAGCTTGGCCTGCCGCTACATAACATGGATCTACCCATCATAAAAAAACTGATCGTTACTTCACCTGACGGAACTGCATTACATGAAGACCTTCCCCTTGGCGGGTTTGGTATAAGCCGTTATAAGATCGACAATGATCTAAAGAATATTGCCAGGGAGGAAGGCGTGACCATTCTTGAAAATTGCAAAGCAGAAGATGCCGTTTTGGTAAATGATGTTTTTCATATTCAAACTTCATCAGGGAAATTCAGAAGTCGGGTATGTTGCGGCAGTTTTGGCAAAAGAAGCAATTTCGATATAAAATGGAAGCGTTCATTTATTCATAAGGCAAATAACAAGTTGAATAATTATATCGGCGTTAAATATCATATTCAAACATCTTTTGCAGCAGATACCATTGCCTTACATAATTTCAAAAATGGTTATTGTGGCATATCAAAAATTGAAGATGATAAATATTGCCTTTGTTATCTTACCAATGCAGCTAATTTAAAAGACAGCGGTAATTCCATTGATGAGATGGAAAAAAATATTTTGAGCAAAAATTATTTCCTGAAAAAAATATTTGAGAACAGCAGTAAATTGTATGATCAACCTTTATCAATTTCACAGATCTCCTTTCAGCAAAAAAAACAGGTAGAAAAAAATATTTTAATGATCGGTGATGCAGCAGGAATGATAACACCACTTTGCGGGAATGGAATGAGCATGGCCATGCATGGAAGTAAAATAGCAGCGGTTGTTATTGATGAATTTCTTCGTGGAAATTTATCACGTGAGCGAATGGAAAAAAATTATGAGATAGAATGGAAAAAAACATTTAGCAAAAGACTGCACACCGGCAGGATCATTCAACGCTTCTTTGGAAAAATATGGGTGACCAATTTATTTGTAAAAACCATGAAACTATCTCCATCACTTACACGCTGGCTCATCAAACAAACACATGGAGCAAGTTTTTAATAAACTATTCCTGATATTCCCAGATTTATTTCTTGTACCTAATCATCCTCCCTCTCCTTTAGGACTACTGTGTGGACACATTTTTTGAGAAAGGAATAATATAGATCTTTGACATATGGTAGAATTAATAAACTCATTTCCAGACTTTACAGGGTCTTTTGGAGATAAACGCATAGAACGTAAAGCCACCCAGGCATTG
>JANNBU010000128.1:0-5052 GCA_031385805.1 Ferruginibacter sp. | reverse complement strand
ATATCCCAACTGGCTTGCCTGTGAAGCTGCCAGGGGAATGGAATTTAACG
Source organism: Ferruginibacter sp. (assembly GCA_031385805.1). Lineage (GTDB taxonomy): Bacteria > Bacteroidota > Bacteroidia > Chitinophagales > Chitinophagaceae > Ferruginibacter. Next base: position 5,002 of record JANNBU010000128.1, on the reverse strand, counting down.
CATGGAGTGAAGGCAATAAACCACGTCATGAAACCATTTTTCCATTTACAAGGTTCATGGGCGGACCAATGGATTATACTCCCGGTATTTTTCAATTAGACCTGAGTTACTGGGATAAGAATAAAAAAGAAAGCGTTCATACAACGCTTGCAAAACAATTGGCATTGTATGTAACAATCTGTAGTCCTTTGCAAATGGCTGCAGACCTGCCGGAGAGTTATGAAAAGAAAATGGATGCTTTCCAGTTCATAAAAGATGTTGCGGTAGATTGGGATGACAGTAAATATTTAGAAGCTGAGCCAGGTGAATACATAACTGAAGCAAGAAAAGCAAAAGGAACCAATAAATGGTTTGTAGGTGCCATAACCAATGAAAATGCCAGGACTGCAACGGTTGATCTGTCTTTTTTAGATGCAGGCAAAAAATACAATGCAATTATTTATGCAGATGCTGATGATGCGCATTATGAAAAAAATCCTGCTGCTTATAAGATAACCAAACAGGTTGTGGACAGCAAAACGGTGCTGAGCCTTAAACTGGCGCCGGGTGGAGGATGCGCTGTAAGTATTGTGCCGGTAAAATAATATTGAACAAGGAACAAGGAATCTTGAATGATGATCGGAGTTGCTCACTTCGAAATTCGACATTCCTTGTTCTTGTTCGATATTCATATTCGTTTCAACCACCCGCTGATACTCATCCTGCTGCGATTGGCTTTCGTTACTTCATGTTCCATTTCATCGCTTTTAAAAAATACAGCTGTTTGCGATTGGGGTAAAATTTTCTGTACGGTTTCATCCTGGTAAACTAATAATTGGCCGCCATCTTCTTCCAGCCAGTTCTCATTCAAATAATTGATGAGTGAATATTTCCTGTTGTCGTCATTTTTAAACTGGTCCTTATGCCGTTTATAAAAACTACCTTCTTCATATACTGCATAATGAAATTCAAAGTCATTGATGCCGGTGTAACAGGTACTGTTCAGGTGTTCAATGAAATTTTCCATTTGCTGTAGGAATTCCTGTTCATAAATATTATCATGCTTTTTATCCAGCCAATAAATTTTATCGCCCCGCATTTTTTGTTTGGGATCTTTTATTTCTTCATTGCCGATCCCGGCGGCAGACATCATTTCATCTTTTTGTAATTGCAAAATATTTTGATGCAGGCCGCTTGCCAGTGATTCATTTAAAAATCCGGTATCAATTCCTATATTATTGCTGAGATAACTATCGATCAGTAGGTCGAAGGGGTTGTTCATGGTGATAGTTGAGGAGGGAAGGTAATACTTTTAGGTTAGCAGACAATATACAATCCGTGGTTAAAAAATGCTCAATATTCAATGCTCAACAATCAATTTTCAATTTGACTGGCATCTTGCTTCAATATTGATCATTGGGTATTGAACATTTTTTGCTAAATAACATGTTCAATATTCAATGCTCAACTATCAATTCTCAAATTGACTGGCATTTTGCTTCTTTATTGAGCATTGAATATTGAGTATTGAACATTTTAAGATGAAATTCCCTACATAAAAAACATCTGAAGAGGTTTGGTACTACAAGTGCGCCACAAGGCATTCCCTGTATATACCAGCCTCCACACCGGGCCTTTGATTTAACTGAAGCAACAAATCATCGGCATGTACTTCGGGAATAAAAAATTCCAGCACATATCCATAACTGCAACTTTCATAATAAGCCTGGTGAATATTAAGGTTGGTATAAAAGGGTAGTTGCTTATAAAAATTTAGATCATTTTCATTGTGGCTCACCAGGGCAACCAGTTTGATATCTGCATTTTCTCCGGGACGTTTTCTTTTTACCTGTACCGGTATATAACCACCTGCCTGTATGATCCTTACCTTATTTTCGGGGAAATATTTTGACGGCCTGTCATTGATAAAACTAAAATTAAAATCACGTTCTGGCCATTCATGTTGTGATATGTAGCGGAACTTATTTTTGGCTTCAGTTACCAGTTGCAACAATGCCGGTTCTGCTTTTTTATTCATTAGCCTTTCGGCATACTTTTCCCATTCGGGCGTAAATTCATCCAGTTCAAGATTTGTAATAAAACAAACAAACTGAACGATCGTATCCTTTATCATTGGCTTCGTTTTATAAATATGATCTTCTAAAATATCCGGGGAATTACCATCTTTTATTCTCTGATCTTGGCGCTTTTTCTTTGGCAACAGATACAGACATGGGCCTTCCTTCAACTTCTTTGTTGTTGAGGCCTTTCATAGCTTCATTGGCTTCGGTATCTGAATCCATTTCAACAAATCCAAAACCACGGCTTTGCCCGCTTAACCTGTCGGTAATGACCTTGGCAGATGAAACAGTTCCGAAGGCTGCAAATAATTCTTTTAATTCCTCATCCCTGGTATTGAAACTCAGGTTTGAAACGTACATGTTCATAAAATAATAATTTAAATAAAAACAATAAAAATACCTGTGATAAAGAACCGCAGCAAGGAGTAAGTTAACTGGTTCAACAACGAAGAAGAGAATTAACAAAGATCAGGACTGAATGTTGGAAGAACTTTTAATCACATCGTAAATATACACAATTAATTGCAGATGCCGGAATAATCTTTGACCTACATACCCGGTAAACATAAAAAGGTTGCCAACCTTTAATTACTTTTTTGACCAAACTGCTGTCTTATTAAGGTTGGCAACCTTTTGCGAAAGCTTATCAATAATTAAAAGTAAATTCGTACAAACGGATTTATGCTGCAAAAAATGATCATCCTTGTATTACTAACCTGTGTGGGAGAAATAGCCTGTGCACAAGAGCCGGATTGTCATCCTTTTAAAGAAGGTAAATTCCGTATCAATGATTCACGGGCAGGCGGGGTGATCATTGCCGAAAGAAAAGGCGGATTTCAAACGGAAACGATGGACGTTTTAAAAGCCGTTGTACGTTTTAAGATAAACTGGAAAAATGATTGCAGTTATACACTTACGTTAGATAAAGTTTTACGCAATGAGAACAAAGTGCCTTTCCCATCCGGTATGATAATACATGTTAAGATCATCGCAGTAAAAAATAATAGTGCTTATACCCAGGAAGCTTCTTCTTCTGTAACTAATGGCAGTTACCGGTCGGAGGTGGTAAAGACACAATAAGCGGGCAGAATATCGAACAAGGGGAATGAATATCGAATAAGGAACAAGGAATTTCGAATGCTGATCGGAGTTACTCAATTCATTATTCGAAATTCCTTGTTCATTATTCGTATGTTCTTTGTTCGATATTCAATTCCCTGTTCCTGAAATAACCGGTTTAGTGTAATAAGGATTTTGCTTACAAATATTTGCAGGAATATAAGGTTTGCTGCAATAAGTATAGTGCGCTTTGATGTCGGTTTGTTTTGCCGCTTCCTGTAAAACCTGGTCCCAGGTAACATTTGTTTTAAGTGTGGAGAAATGAGTCTCCATAGATGTTTTAAAGAAGTAAGAAAAGAATCCTCCAAAATCATTATTGCTGGATGCGAATTGGCCAACATCAGCAGCTGTTGCCAATACCGATTGTCGATCGGGGTTCAGAAAAAGTGTTTTGCAATTATCTTCAACCCATTCCAATCCTGAACCACGGGGTTTGGGTATTGGATCGCCCGTGGAATTTGTTGACTGAGGTAAATAATTACAGCAATCACTTATTACCAGGTTAAGCCTTGCCCCTTTCTTTTTTATCGTCTCAAAAATATCCTGCACGTTCATAGAATAGAAATTGTAATCGTCAGTTGGTTTTGCACGAAAATCGAGGAAAGGATAACGGCTATAAGGCTTGGCGGGCCTGGGTCTGTCTATCTTTCTGAATCCATGGCCGGAGTAATAAAAAATGATAACATCATTTGGTCCGGGATCGAGGTCTTTGATCGCTTTTTCAATATTCTTTTTAGTATAAGTTCTTCCAAAGATGGTTGTAGGATAAATTTTAATATCTAAAAACTCAGCTAGGTCCTGAAATGTGTGAACCATACGGGTCATGTCTTTATAACAGGAAGCACCGATGGCAGAATCATTTGTATTTGCAACAACAAGTAAATGTATTTTGACATTCTTTTCAGCTTCAGACAAACCCCTTGACCTGAGCCCAAAAAGATTCTTATAAATAGCATCTTCCTCGGCAAAGAACTGCAAAACAAAATCCTGTTTCAGGTCATTCTTTTGTACATATTCGGCCTTGATCAGTACTGCCATATTATTTAATGTATCTGAAACAACCGCGGGTTCATAAAAATTCATGATCGGGTTTTTAACAAACCAGAAAACAGGGGGAGTAAATTTTGCATGGCTGTTGCCTTTTATAAAATGAGGATCTGATGTTGTATAAACTAATTTATTTGTATCAACAGTACCTGGTTTATCTGAAACATATCTTCCCTGCAAATTCATTTCTAAACACTGTATTTCAGTGCTACCGGGTATTTGATATTTTATGCGGGCCGATCCGCTTCCATCATCATAACCAACAAAAAAAACCTGGTAAACGGCGCTGTCATCAGCCTGGTGAAAATTGTATTCAAAATGATACATCGTTTGCGAACTTGCATTGAAACTATATACAAGCAATAACAGGAAGCTGAAAAAGGATTTTACTTTCATATAAAAAATATGTCAATAAAGCTAACGGTTTATGTTGGTATTTTTTTCATTATAAAGCATAGATGACATCTTTTTATGTATACTTCGGATAGTAACAGGTAAAAGATGTCATCTCTGCTTTATAGGGCAGGATTTTCATTTTATTTCCAAAATATTTGAAATTATCAAATATAAATAGTAGCATTACGGTCTAAAATCTATAAAAATGATCAACAAAAAAACAAAAACTGCTTTTCAATTTATCCTTGGTGGAATGATGTTGGTATCTGTAGCAACAATTGGTTGCAATGACAGTTCATCAACAACAGAAACAAAAACCGACACTGTTGCTACTGAAAAAATGGTAGAAACGCCAGCTCCGGTAGTTATGGACACCACTC
>JANNBU010000114.1:0-4720 GCA_031385805.1 Ferruginibacter sp. | reverse complement strand
AAACAACCCGACAACATTTTTTACGAAAAGGCAATGGCTGCAGTGGCAGACCCGTATCGTATGAGTATCCTCAGGGAAATTTTAAGTAAGGGGTCGATGCGCTGTTGTGATATGGTTTCTTTAACGGGCTTATCCCAGCCCACCTGTTCGCATCATATTAAGTTACTTGCCGAAAGCGCTTTGATCGAATGCAGGAAAGAGGGGAGAAACAACTTTTTTTCGCTCAATAAAAATAATTTTAAAAAACTGGGGAGTTATATTGAGCAATTTTCAAAAGACTAACCGATCTTGTTTCCGTTTCCTGTTGGGAAGGTTGGTTGTAACAATACCACTTCATTCTTTTCATTATAAACGCCCAGTACCAGGCACTCGCTTATAAAATCTGCAATTTGTTTTGGAGGGAAATTAACCACCGCAATTACCTGTTTGCCGATTAGGTCTTCTTTGCTGTATAAAGTTGTGATTTGTGCCGATGAATTTTTTATGCCCGCAGACCCGAAATCAATTTTTAATTTATAAGCCGGTTTTCTTGCTTTGGCGAAATCATGCGCTTCAATGATCGTTCCTACACGCATATCTATCTTTTCGAAATCATCCCAGGTGATCATTGGTTTAAGGGTTTAAGGGTTTACTACATTTTGGATTTGCAATTTATGATGTAATGAATTAATGAAAAATTTTCGAATTGAAAAAACCTTTAAACGATTTAAACTCTTAAACCCTTAAACGACTGGCTTACGAATCCAACAACGCTGCCAGCGCCAACAACTCATGCATCTTATACTGGTTGCGGTCATTGTCATAACATTTACTCAACTCTTCCAGCAGAAATTGTATGATACGTTTATTACTGATAGGCCGGAAATAGGAAGTAACGGGTGGTACAGATAATTTTTTAAAATAATTCTCAATGTCTTTGTGTGAATACATCTGCCCGTTGAGGGGATCAATGTAAAAATTTATTTTTTCGGAAGAATGTCCAACAGGATTCAATACATCATACTGTTCATCAAAATAACCAAGTATGAACTGGCGGGGAATATTGATGGCTTTTACCGGAATGTCAAGCAGTTCACACAAAACGATCAATAAGAGTCCGTTACTTAGAGCATTTCCTTTCTTTGTTTCAAGGGTTTTATTGATCAAAAACGGGTCAGGGGAGTCATAGCTTATCTCTACCCCTTTTTGTTTATAATAATTGTAAAAGATGCTGTTCAATACATTTACCTTTTCAATAGGGGTGAGGTAGTTATTCAATTCAAGCCACATATTGCGGCGAAGTTTTTCTATTTCCTGTTTGGTTTGTGCCGGCTGCATATCAGGATAATGATATTTAGAGACCAGGATGGCGCCTTCCAGCAAATTTGCTTCACCGTTCTTCCATTCTTCAAATTCTGCCGTAAGATCTCTTAAATGTAAACGATGGATAAGTAATTCAATTCTTTCCTGCGTGTCTTCATTGCTGATGGTTTCCCATAAATTCTCCAGGTTGGGAATGATGTCTTTTCCTAAGGAAATTATTTTATCGCTTACGGTATTGTATACATCTTCATCCGGGTCATCGATCAACTGGAGCAGGGCTGTTATTTCTTTATTTTCTATCAAGTGGTTATTTTTTGTGGTTATGGATTCAATTTCGGAAAGAACTTATAAAAAGGCGTTCATTAATTTTCCACAAGCGTGACTAACTTTTTATAAGATGTCCGATCTCTGCATCAAAAGAAAGGCATTGGGAAAGTAATTTTTCAAATTGTATCCTTTCAACTGCATTGCTAAAGATCCTTTTAGGAATAATAAGCGCCTGCATGGAACTAACGAATAAAAAATAATATTCCCTGCTTTCCTGTTTCTTTATAAACGCATTCCATTGAAATTTAGTTTCCGTCAACACATCTTTTGTTGAAATACCTGTTTCGGAAACGATCATGGAAATAGGCAAGAAAATGGAATTGTTGCCGGGATCATCGGCCACTTTTTCGGCTAGTTTCACCGTGTTTGAGCGAACATTGAACAGTGATAACAGAGATGTTAAAAAAATAAATCCCAATATCAGTAAAATGAATTTGCTGTTTCTTTCAAAAATACCGGTGTAATAAAAAGCTATAATGAATAATACGATTGGGATGATCTGGCGGATATAATAATAAAAACGCTTCTTCTTTCGCTCTGGTGCATCCCAGGATACATACGTGTAATAGTTCACGTAGTCTTCTTTAGTTAAAGCATATTGGAGCGTTATCATACTGCATTACTTTACGCTTTTTTCTTCGGAGCAGCTTTTTTGGGTGATGCTTTTCTCTTTGTTGCAGTTTTTTTATCAAATGCTTTGGGCTCCTGTATAAGGATCATTTTCTTTACTTCTTCCAGTTCTATCACCGCAAGTTGTTCAGCAGTATATTTTCCATCAGGCCCTGTAGTGAGTTTCAGCATTTTTTTACCAAAACGTATGAACGGGCCCCAGCGGCCATTTTCAAGCGCAATTTTTTCTTCGGGCCACTGTTTGATAAAACGATTAGCTTCTTTCTCTAACTTTTTTGCGATCAGTTCATTGCAATCCTGTTGTGTGAGGATATCAAAATTATATGCCCTGGGAATGTTGATGAACATATCGTTCCATTTAATGAACGGCCCAAAACGGCCTTTACCTTTTGTAATAGGTTTCTCATCAAAATAACCGATTGGTGCATCTTCAATTTGTTTTGCACTGATGATCTCAACCGCTCTTTTCATATCTATCGCAGAAAGGTCTTCTCCTTTTGGAATTGATATAAATTGCTCACCAAATTTTACATAAGGTCCAAACCGGCCGATATTAACGGAAACTTCCAGTCCGTCGTGTTCTCCTAATGCCAATGGAAGTTTAAACAATTCAAGTGCTTCTTCCAGGCTGATCGTTTCAATACTTTGTGTGGCTTTCAGTTTTGCAAAACGTGGTTTCTCTTCATCTCCCTGCGAACCGATCTGTACCATCGGGCCATACCTGCCCATTCTTGCAATGATGGGTTTACCTGTAGCTTCATCGGTTCCCAATGCTCTTTCACCAACAGCTCTTTCCGCAGTTTCCAGCGTATGTTCAACACCTGCATGAAAAGGAGCATAGAATTCACTCACCATTTTATTCCACACCATTTTACCATCGGCAATTTCATCAAACTCTTTTTCAATGTTTGCCGTGAAAGAGTAATCCATTACTTTTTCAAAATGCAGGTTCAAAAAATCTGTTACCACCAATCCAAGATCAGTAGGAAATAGTTTTGATTTTTCTGCACCGGTATTTTCCTGTTCGGTTATTTTTTCAATTTTATCATCCTTTAGCGTCAACACACGGAATGCTCTCTTCACCGCATCCTTGTCTTTTTTCTCTACATAATTTCTTTTGATGATCGTAGAGATAGTAGGGGCGTAGGTACTCGGCCTGCCAATACCCAATTCTTCTAATTTCTTTACCAATGAAGCTTCTGTGTATCGTGCAGAATGTTTGGTAAATTTTTCTGTGGCTGTCATTTGCTTGAAATCCAGCTCCTGTCCAACCCTTAAATTCGGCAGTCGGCTTTCATCTTCATTCTCTGCTTCATCTTCATCGGTACTTTCCATATACACTTTTAAGAACCCGTCGAATTTTATCACTTCACCACTTGCAGATAATTCCTCGTTACCTGCCTGTCCGGTAGGCAGGTTGGTACTGATATTTATTTTAGCGGTTGTTTTTTCCAGTTCGGCATCACTCATCTGGCTGGCAATGGTTCGTTTCCAGATCAGTTCATACAAACGGCTCAGTTCAGGATCACTTACCGTACTGTTTTCCATGTATGTTGGACGAATGGCTTCATGCGCTTCCTGGGCACTTTCATTTTTATTTTTGTATTTGCGTACCTGCAGGTAGCGGTCGCCGTAATTATTATTGATCGCTGCTTTAATGCCGTCCATAGCTGTTTCACCAAGATTTACGCTATCGGTACGCATATAAGTTATCTTACCGCTTTCATACAATCTTTGTGCAAGCAACATGGTCTTACTAACGCCATATCCTAATTTACGGCTGGCTTCCTGTTGTAAGGTTGATGTGGTAAAAGGCGCTGCCGGTGTACGTTTTCCCGGCCTTACCTGTATATCTTTAACGGAATATTTTGCTCCGATACAACTCTGCAGGAATTTTTCTGCCTCTTCAGATTCAGTATATTTATTACCGTCTGCTTTAAAATTTACTGTTTTATTATTAAGATCGGTAGCGGCCAGTAATGCTTCAACTTTAAAACTGCCCACCGCATTGAACTGGTTGATCTCTCTTTCTTTTTCTGCAATTAATTTTACAGCCACGCTCTGAACCCTTCCTGCGCTTAACCCTCCCTGTTGACCTATTTTTCGCCACAATACCGGGCTTAATTCAAAACCAACGATCCTGTCTAATATCCTGCGTGCCTGCTGCGCATTTACTAAGTTCATATTGATCGTACGCGGATTTTTTACGGCCGCCTGGATAGCAGGTTTGGTGATCTCATGAAAAACGATCCGTTTGGTTGTGGCAGGATCTAAATTCAGCACTTCTGCCAGGTGCCAGCTAATGCTTTCCCCTTCACGGTCCTCATCCGATGCCAGCCATACTTCATCCGATTTTTTTGCCAAAGACTTCAGTTCATTAACGACCTTTCTCTTTTCATCAGGGACGATATAGCTGGGTAGAAAATCATTTTCGATATCGATACCCATCCCGGCTTTTTCG
>JANNBU010000072.1:0-4823 GCA_031385805.1 Ferruginibacter sp. | reverse complement strand
CAGCAAATACAACAGTAGGCTACATTTTACTTGACGGATTATTGCCAGGGGAAAATTATTTATGGAATGTTGATTTTACAAAAAGGCTTGCCGGGAATATTGAAATAAGCATGCAATATGAAGGCAGAAAACCTGGCAGTTCCAGAACGGTGCATGTAGGCAGGGCTTCTATCAGAGCGCTTTTTTAGTTTTAAAGTTTATATTCGTTTAAAGCCTGCCTGTCGGTAGACAGGGTCTAAATCGTTTAAGACGTTTAATGTTATGGAGTAAGCTTTAAACCCTTAAACGTCTTAAACGATTTTTAAACGATTCTTCACCCAAACAACCCTCCCTTCTTCAGCGGCTTCGATGCTTCTCCCACTTTAAAACCATTGTTATAAACTTCTATTTTATAATTCCCCGTATTGAAATTTGAGTTTTGTTTCCAGTCAAAACTTATATTCTGTCGTTTATTCTGCGTATAATTCACTTCTATTTTTTGAGTATAAATTTTATCCTGGCCCTCTCTTGTTGTAAACTTACCTGAGCCAAGGGCTTCAACTGCAACCGGAGTTCCATCGGGTGCTGTAATGCATATATAAATATCTTTTTTCCCGGATTGAGCAATCAGGTTCTCATCCAGGTCGAATGATATCCTTAATTTATCAACTCTTTTAGCAGTACTGGTTTCTTTTTCTTTACCACTGCCTTTCTCATTGATCCCGATAATACTAAAATTAGATGCATGCAAGGTTGAGCCTACATTGATAATATCTTCCTTCGCTTTAATTACATTTTGTGCAGAATCAAATTCTCTTTGCTTCTGGTTACGTTCTTCTGTAACAGCCGCTTTTTCCTGTATGAGTTGTGTATTTTCTCCCTGCAAAACCGAAATTTGTTTCCTGTAACCTTCTATATCCCCGTTCAATGAAGCGATGAGGCCCCTGGCTTCTTTCAACTCCGATTCTTTTGCATTTACATTGGATAAAAGTGCATGGATCCTCGACTTTTTATCTTCGATCTCCCGGTCTTTTGCAGTGATAGCACTGTCTTTCCTTGAATTCGTTGTTTTCAGGTTATCATAACGCATAGTGGCTTCTTCCAGTTCTTTCTGCAATTGATCCCGTTGTACCGAAGTAGAAGCAATAAGGGTTTGCTGTGTGATGTCTTTTTCCTTTACTTTATTCTTGTCCCAGATGATATATCCCCAGGTGCCCAGCAAAGCTATTACTAATGAAATGGTTAAAATATTACCCAGTTTATTTTTAGGAACACCTGCTCCATCATCTTTTTCTGTTTTTTCTGATTCGGGAAAATTTTCAAAAGCCATGACTATAGGATTTACTGGTTAATAAAATTTAAAAAACTTATTTAATATCATGTAAATGTTTACGTCTATAAATTGGATATTTGCAGTTCACAATATATTTTCCAAAACTATGCCAAATAAATATAATGGAAAAAATTGTAACGGGGATTTCTTATCCGAACCATAAACCATTAATGACCAATGAGTGCTGAAAAGATCATATCTGGCTGGAAGAAAAAAGACTTCAAAACCGTGTACTGGTTTGACGGAGAGGAGGATTACTATATTGATATGCTGATGAATTATGCAGAACATCAGATACTTTCCGAAGCAGAAGCAGCATTTAATTTAACAGTGTTTTATGGCAGGGATGCAGATTGGGCAGCCGTTATCAATGCCTGTAAGCGTTATCCCATGTTTGCCGAACGGCAAGTTGTGTTATTGAAAGAAGCACAACACATGAAAGACATTGAAAAACTTGAATCCTATGTTGAATCTCCACTTTCTTCCACAATTTTTGTAGTTGGTTACAAGACCAAAACATTGGATAAGCGGACAAAACTCTACAAACTGCTTTCAAAGCATGCAGAAATGTTTACGGCTGCTAAGATCAAGGAAGATAAAATTCATGACTGGATCGCTGAACTTCTAAAGACAAAGGGCTTTAGCATGCAACCCAAAGCCATAAGTTTACTGGAAGAACATATCGGCAATGACCTGAGCCGTATTGCAAACGAAATAGACAAACTTTCCCTGAACCTCAAAGACAAAAAAAATATTGATGAAGATGATATTGAAAAATACATCGGCATCAGTAAAGAGTACAATGTTTTTGAATTACTGGCTGCTATCTCAAAAAAAGATATGGCCAAAGCGCTTAAGATCACCAATTATTTTGAAAGCAATCCAAAAGCAGTTCCTATCCAAATGGCATTGCCTGCTTTGTATTCACACTTCAGTAAAGTATATGCGGTGTATGGCATGAATGATAAAAGTGATGCTGCATTGAAACCATTTTTTTATTACAACCCCAACTCACTGAAACAGGCACACGACATGATGAAGAATTATGGATACAGCGGTATGGAAAAATTATTATTGTTGTTGCACCAGTATAATTTAAAAGGAGTGGGAGTGGGTGATACCGGTACTTCCGGTGCATCGCTGATGAAGGAGATGGTGGTGAAGATGATGATCGAATAAGAGCCCCTCTATCTCCCCGAAGGGGAGGAAAAGGAGAAGATTATGGAGAATATTTTTTTTGTAACCAGCTGTATATCTTTCTTCATCTTCACAGGCGTCGCACTCTTGTACAGTCTAACTTTATTGATCTTTTTGATTCCCCTTGTTATAAAATGAGTCAGTGGGAAATTTAATAGAAGCTAAAAGAAGAAAATTGTTACACAACTCTACATCCCTCTCCTTCGGAGAGAGCCTGTCCCGATTTTTCGGGAGGTTGGGGTGAGGCTCTCCAGTTTATCCTTCGCAAGTTGCTCCTTCAACGCATCCAGCCCATCGAATTTCACTTCACTTCTCAATCTTTTTGTAAGAGATACTTTTACGGGTTTACCATAGATCGTTTCATCAAAATCAAAAATATTCACTTCAATCACCCTGTTAGTACCATCAACCGTTGGCCTTACACCAATATTCATCATGCCTTTATATTTACCTGCAAATCCTTCTATTACTACCTCTACAGCATACACGCCATTGGCAGGAATTAATTTCTGAATTTCTGTTACCTCTAGATTTGCGGTAGGATAACCGATCGTTCTCCCTAATTTATTCCCTTCAATAACAATCCCGCTGAAAAAATAATCATACCCTAAAAATTCATTGGCAGTTCCGATATCGCCGGATAATAATGCTTCTCTTATTTTGGTGCTGCTGATGGTTACATCCTGTAAAATATGTTCGGGTATCTCTTTTACTTTATAATCAAACTTTGCAGCCTCATCTTCCAATAAATGATAATCACCAGCCCGGTCTTTGCCAAAACGGTGATCGTAGCCTATGATAATGGTATGCGGATGAAATTTTTCTACCAGGAAGTCTTTGATATAATTGCTGGCAGGTTGCTCTGCAAATACTTTCGTAAATGGCACCACCACAATATTATTGATACCTGCATGGTGCAACAATTCATATTTCTCTTCCGGGGTATTTAATATGTATAAAGGCTTTTGCATGGAAGCAACAACCTGCTTCGGATGGGGATAAAAAGTTATCAGCACAGGTTCCCCCTTTACTGCAGCGGCTTCTGTGATCAGTTGCCTGATGATCTGCAAATGCCCAAGATGAACGCCATCAAAGGTTCCGATGGTTATTACAGCATTTTTAAATGAGGGCAGGTTGTCTATGTTCGTATATACTTTCATAATATAGGCCGTGCAAAACTAATTGATAATTTATTAATGGATTATTGATAATTGAAATATAGTTTTGCAGCACAAGTTTTATTATGAGCCTTTACAACAAAAGAGGTGTTTCTGCCCAAAAAGAAGAAGTACATGCTGCAACCAAACACCTCGACCAGGGGTTGTTTCCCAATGCTTTTTGTAAGATCTATCCCGATTACCTCGGCAATGATGATGCATTTGTAAATGTGATGCACGCCGATGGCGCCGGAACCAAAAGTATCCTTGCCTATTTATATTGGAAAGAAACCGGCGATATTTCTGTCTGGAAAGGAATTGCACAGGATGCCATTGTTATGAATCTGGATGACCTGTTGTGTGTAGGCATTTACGATAATATCGTTTTTAATTCAACCATCGACCGAAATAAAAATCTGATCCCGGGTGAAGTACTGGAACAGATCATAAATGGTTCCCAGCAATTATTTGATGAGCTGAAAAAATTTGGTGTAAATATTCATTACCTCGGAGGCGAAACTGCAGATGTAGGCGATGTGGTACGTACCATTGCCGTAAACGGAACCATGACCTGCCGCTGGCCGAAAAATAAAATTATCAGCAATAAAAAAATAAAAGCAGGTGATGTGATCGTTGGATTTGCCAGCTATGGGCAGGCAACTTATGAAACTGAATATAACAGTGGTTTGGGAAGTAACGGACTAACATCTGCCCGCCATGATGTATTGAGTAAATTTTATGCAGAAAATTTTAAAGAGAGTTATGATAATTTATTGGTTGATGAAGTAGTTTATATCGGCAAACACAGAATGAACGATTATTACAGAACTGCAGCAAATAAAGGACAGCAGCCTGTAACTTTTGGTAAACTGCTGCTTTCTCCAACACGAACTTATGCACCAGTATTAAAAAATTTACTGGAATCACATTTTGATAAGATACACGGCTTAATTCACTGCAGTGGCGGCGGACAAACCAAGTGTATGAAATATCTCCCCACCCCGCCTGACCCTCGGCCTGAGGGGGCTAAGCACTTAAAGATCATCAAGGATAATTTATTTGATGCACCCGAAGTATTCAATATCATTAAAGAGAACAGCGGCAGCAGCAACAAAGAAATGTATGAAGTGTTCAATATGGGTTGCCGGTTGGAAATT
>JANNBU010000052.1:0-6922 GCA_031385805.1 Ferruginibacter sp. | reverse complement strand
AAAAAAGATAGATGCCTTTGATGCCATCCATATTCAGGTAAGATAACCTGTTCAGCTGTTTGTAATTGCTACGCCTTACAGCATAAATACTCAGTGCCGGCAACTTTTGCAAAAATGCCGCTATTCCTATCCTGTTAAATGAAGGATAACCTCCAAAAAGTTCATCACCGCCAATACCCGATAACACAGCTTTCAAACCCTGCTGCTTCGCATACTTACTGATAAACCATGTATTAATACCATCACAACAAGGCATGTCCATTGCATTTAATATGCCCGGGAAACTATTGTGAAACTCAGATTCTTTTAACAGGTATTGCTTGTTGTCGCAACCGATCTTGTTTATGAGAATATCCTGGTATTTTTTTTCTGAATAAGCGGCTTCTTCAAAGAAAATTGAAAGGCTGTTGAGCTGTCCCGGATTATTTTGAGAGGCTAATATTGACAGGATACCGGAATCCACTCCGCCACTTAGGAAGATACCGATCGGTGCATCTGCAAGCAGGTGGCGTTTTACTGCTATACTTAGCTGATCGCGGATGGAAGCAATTGCTGTTACATCATCCTTTATCCTGGGGTAATAATTATAATGCTTAAAATGCTGAAGTATGAACCGTTGTTTCGTTGTGCTGTATTTTAAAAAATAGCCCTTGGGTAGTGGATGAACTTTTTTTAGTGTTGTAACAGGCTCGGGTACATGCCCATAAGCCATCAGGTAAACCGGCCAGCTATCATTTTGTTTTGTTAAAGATGGCAATATTTCCAGCGCCCTGATTTCCGAAGCGAATGATATACCGTTTTCCTCACTGCTGTAATACAGTGGTTTCATACCGGCCGGGTCTCTTACGAGGATAAGTTCTTTTTCAAAACTGTCCCAGATCGCAAATGCAAACATACCGTTCAGCCGGGCAAAGCTTTGTACACCCCAACGGCTATACGCAGCAAGTATCACTTCTGTATCCGTATGGGTGATGAACCGGTGCCCCAGTTCTGAGAGTGTATCCCTCAGTTCATGAAAATTATAGATTTCACCATTATAGGTTATCCAGTAACGCTCTTCATATTGCATTGGCTGGTGCCCCGCACTCGTAAGGTCAAGCAATGCAAGCCGCCTGTTACCCAAAACTATTTTATCAGTTAATGAACTGTACAAGCCTCCATCATCCGGTCCTCCATGCTGCTGAAGATTGCACATCTGCAAAACCAATTCCTCCTGGCCCTTTACATCCATTTCCGGATTGAACATCCCTGCAATTCTACACATCGCTTAAGCTAAACTTTTCTTCTTCTTGACTAATTAATGAATTTTATTAAACATATTCATAGCGGATTTGATTATAAGGCAGGAAAAATATAATTTATTGAACCGGCTCAAGATTTTTCTTATCAAATACAGCACTTAACTGTAAACCCATGCTTTCAATATTTACCTTGGCCTTGTTGCCTGTGATCTCAACAATGATCCCATGATAATTCATGAGCACACCCTGTTTTATCAGTACCCTTGAATTAATATTCAGTTGCCGCTCTATTACTTCTACCCCGCTGAATTCCTGTAAGAATTTCCTGATAGTATCTATTTCTTCTTCCTTTACAACAGCGGGCTTTCCCAGCCAGTAAACGAAATTAAGTATGCCATCAATGTTCTTTATTTCCCATTTTATGGTATCATGTAGCTTAACAAAAATATACCCCTTGAATAATGGTTCGAGGATGATCTTTTTACGGTCGCTCCATTGTTTCATCACTTTATTGAGCGGGCAATAATGCTCTATGCCTTTTGCCAGCAGTATCCCGGCCACTTTTTTTTCCCAGCGTGGCCTTGTATAAACAACGTACCATTTTTTTTCCTCGTTCATGAAATCGCAAAGCTTCGCTGCTCCTCAGTCACAAATATTTTGTAACCGAAGAGTTTTATAGCATCAAAAATATGTATCTGCACAAAAAAGACGTATCAAAAACAGTGGTACTCCCACATCTTTTACATCAACGCCTTCTGCGCTTTTTAAAGATTTTTTTAATAAATCCTGTGAAGCCAAAAAGATTCTTAAATCCGGGGGTTGAACCATCGGCATGGTAATAAGAACCGCCATCACTTCCATAGCCATAACCATAGCCGTAACCATAGCCATAGCCGTAACCATAGCCATTACCATATCCACCAAAACCATAATTAAATAAGGAAACACCACGTGGTTTAATACCATTGAACACAACACACATGTTATTGAATTTCTTGTCACGCTTAAGGCTTTCAATAAGCCGTAGGAAGAATGTGGGTGTAACCGCGTGCCTTACAACGAAAAGTGTAATTTCAGCATACTTGCTCAGCAGTTGTGCATCCGTAACCGGGCCAATCGGGGCTGAATCTATAATAATATAATCAAACCTTTCTTTCAGTTGATCGATCATTTGCTGGAAAGCCGGTAGCTGGATAAGTTCTGTTGGATTGGGAGGTATTGGCCCTGCAGTAACAAGAAACAGGTTTGGAAAGGCTGTTTCTTTAGTGATTTGATCAATGTTCGCTTTTCCTATCAGGTAACTTGAAATACCAGGATCTCTTATTACTCCAAGTTCTTTACTCAGCTTTGGCTTACGAAGATCCATTTCAAGTAATGCCACTCTTTTACCCGTGAGTGTTATACTCAGGGCAAGGTTGGTTGCAATAAAACTTTTACCCTCACCCGATATACTGGATGTAACAAGCAATGTTTTATTCTTATCATTAAGGCCCATAAAACTTAAGTTGGTTCTCATAGACCTGAACTGTTCGGCAATTACCGTACGTTTTCCTTCCGTTATAGCAATAGGCTCTTTTGAATTTGCCTGTAATATTTCTGCAACAATGGGAATCTTCGTTTTATCTTCTACCTGGGAACGGAATAATATTTTATTATTAAATTGCTCCTGTACCTGAACATAAAGCAGGAAAATGATCAGGCCTATAAGAAACCCAACCAGGTAATAATTTTTTGGAATAGGCCTTATTGGGCCATACCAGGATCCATTTTCCAATATCCTGAGATCTGCTGAAGTTGATGCAGATGAAAGTGCAGTCTCTTCTCTTTTTTGAAGCAGGTAAGTATAAATATTATTTTTGATAGCCTGTTGCCTGCTGATCTCAAGCAGTCCTCTTTCTTTTTTGGGCACCTGGCTCAGTATCCCATTATTCAAAGCAATATTCGTATTGATACTGCTCATCTCTGTTACAAGGCTGCTACGGACATTACCAATATTTTCACGAATATCATGTTTGATACGTGAAACTTTTTCCTCCGCAACCAGAACAGATTCACTTTTTTCTCCTACCAAAGATTTTATTTTATCCAGGTCAAATTCCGCACTGTACAACTGATTAAGCAAGTTTGACATAGTTGGATCGTTTACCAGTAACAGTGAGGGAACTGTTCCAGGTTTACTGCCCTTCCTGTTCACATAAGATTCAATATCTTTTAACCCTTCGAGTTGAAGATCAACTTCGCTTTTACGTTTATCTAGTTCCTTTACATTGGTAAAATATAAATTACTCTGTACACCCAGGTCTGTTGCAAATTCTCTTGATTTATAACTTTCAATATTTCTTTCAACACTATCCAACTGGCCTGCAACTGTATTAAGCCGCTCGTCTATAAAGCGCAGTGTTTTAGTTGCGATCTGGTTCTTATCATCAATGCCCGCAATGTTATATATTTCAAATAACTTGTTCAGTATCTTAACGCCTTTTTCCGGTACAGGTGTTTCAATACCAAGGTCAATTACTGTTGAATTATATGAAAGTGGTGTAGCTTTTAAACTTTGTATGACGCTTGCTGCCGCAGCAGGCACCGTATTAAAAACAGCAAAAAAATTCTTTCCGGTTATATTGCTGGAGTATATAGGATTTATTTTTACAGCATAGATCGTATTATTGATATGTAATTTCCCTCCAAAAGGAACTGATTGTCCTGCAATTTCTATTGTATGTTTTTTCCAGTTCAGAACAAAAGTATATTTCCCGCCACCGGTAATGCTATCCTTATTTTCCGCTTCAAATACTACTGGTGAACCCACCCCATATAATTCTTCTGTTTGTACATTCCCCTTATTATAAACAGATGTGTATAGATCCAGTTGCTTAACCACATCCTGCATAATGGTATTGGAACGCAATACGATGATCTCGTTCTCTACGATCTTTTTCTCACTGAATATATTGAGTGCATCCAATACTTTACTATCGCCCCCGTTCTTTTGAGGATCCTTCAACAAAACCTTCGCCGACGCTATATAGATACGGGTTTGTGACCGCAGGTAAACAAATGAAATGGTCATTGTTATACTAACCAATACAACAAATATGGGCCAGTACGGGAGGTAACGGTGAACTATTTGTGCCAGTATGTTTGTTGAAGGTTTCTCTTCAAGTAATTGTTCTTCAGTCATAATAAATAAAATAGCATTGATCAGCGCAAGATCCTGTCAAGAATAATAATCAATAAAGAAACAGATGCAGAAGCTATAGCAAAATTAGTCTGGAACCTGGTCCTTCTTTCTTCCCGCAGCCGTTTTGCTTCATCCGGAACCACATAAACTATATCGTTGGGTTGCAGGTAATACCAGGGCGATGAAAATATAGAATGATCTTCGAAGTTCAGTATCTTTATTTTTTTCTGGTTCCCCTCTTCCCTTATAACCATGATATTATCCCGCCTTGCATTTTGCTTTACATCCCCGCTTAGAACAAGCGCATCTATTACCGACAATTGTTCATCCGGCATATTGATAACCTGGGGCCTTTCCACTTCCCCCATTATTGTCACTTTATGATTTAAATACTGTACTGTTACAACCGGGTCTTTTAAATAGGGTATTAAACTCTTTTGTAGCATTGCTGCGAGTTCTTTCCTCGTATTTCCCGCCGCCTTTACGGATCCAAGTTTGTGAACCATTATATTGCCATCCGCATCAACAGGAAAAACTCCTCCTCCTGTGATCGTACTAACCAATGCCCCGGAATTATACACCTGGTCTTCTTCCCGGCTTAAGCTGCTGACATTTATACCAAGATTATCGCCTTTAACGATCTTTGATTCAAGGTCTTTATCAACCAGGCCCGTAAGGGTGGTATCCTTCTTCAGTGTTTTAAAATAATAGGAGCTTTTTGAAGGCACACAGGAAGCTAATAAACAAACAATACCAGTTAAGAAAACTACAACCGACAAAACCCTGGCTGGTTTTAAGTACAAACCATTATTATATTCTCTCTTCATAATTTTAGAAGTCAATAATACAACCTTATTTTTTATCAGGTTGCAATATGGTAAAATTCGTGAAAATAGTTGAGATACGAAAATAGAATAGCAGGTTTGAAGTTTGATGTTCGAGGTTCGAGGTTTGAGATTCGAAGTTTGAGGTACGAGGTTAAGTTTGAGCTATGCGAACAACTTCAAACCTCAAACTTCAAACGTTATTTTATTTGTATTTCAAAAACAAAAAGAGAGACGACCATCCGGGTCATCTCTCTATAAATTTTATAAGAAGCGTCATCTACAGATCAACTGCTTTCTTTTTCTTATCGTATGCTTTCTTAGCCCCCAGCCCTATTCCTGCTGCGATTAATAAACTTAATCCCCCGTCAATGGGGCATAGCGGATCAAGCGGGTCACAACCTGGATCGGATACTTGTGCGGTGCTTTTTATAGGCTGTGTAATACTGGCTAACAAAACCATCCCTGTCATCAACACATACTTTTTAATTCGTCTCATTGGTAGTACTCTTTTTACAAAAATAAAGGAACATTATTAATAAACAACTTTGAAAGTCAAATTAATATTGTCGTCACCCGTAATAGTCAGCAGGTAATTGCCATGGGCTACTGCCTTTTCAGCTATAATACTATATACGCTGCTTCCTCCGCCATGGTTCAATGTCCGCTTAATTACTGTTTGGCCACCGCTATTTAACAGGCTTACCCGGTAATTACCCGCCGCCTTATTGTCCAAACTCACATACAATATGCCATCCTCACGTACAGGATTAGGGAATACTGTTATCGCCGACGGTAGCTTCTCCATATTCACTTTCACTACCTGGCTCAACTTCACATCTGCATTCATACCAACGCTGCGGATACGGTAAAAATTGTCTCCATCCCATGGATTCGTATCCAACCAGTTATACTGTACAGATCCTGATCCCGTAGCCCTCGCCGCTGTTTCATTCACTTTGCTGTAATTACGGCCATCGGCTGATTTCTCCACATCATAATGATGAATATTCAACTCATTCTCTACCTTCCATTCTACCATTATATCCTTGTGCTGCTTATTGGCCCTTACACTTGTAAAGGTTACCGGTACCGGGCCTCCAATTTGTTTGAACACCAAACGGAACCTGTCGGCAGCATAAGATCCCGGATCATTTACCACAGTAAAATCAACCTTCGTTGTTCCTGTCATACTCACAACCGTACTTGTATGCAGGTAGTTGTCTTCCAGGAACCCGGTAAGACCCGGTTGGTCTATATTTTCAGGTATAAATTCAAACTGGTAATTCTGTATCCTTAAATGGTTAAGGGCATAGAATATGGTATCCGTTATTGCCAGTTCCGGCATACGTTCTACTGATAATATCTTATCTGTCTTCTTAATCCCTATGTTCTCTCCAAAGTTCGACAACTTAATGGCATCCTCCATTTCATTTACTCCTGTAGAATAGCTTCCATCAAATTCAGAAAGAACTCCATCATATAAATTGTTTGCCCCACCGGTGGTCAGGTAAAGGTTTGTACGAAGTTGTTTTCCTGAACTTGCCGGCCTTGTAACAAGGTTACTGCCATCTACTTTACTGTTTTCAGGGAACGACAAGGTTCCTGCAAGTCCCGAGGACTTAACAAAGAAGGCCTGGCCCGATTCAATGTAAAAGTTTCCGCCCGCATAACTT
>JANNBU010000046.1:0-3707 GCA_031385805.1 Ferruginibacter sp. | reverse complement strand
ATGAAAGCCGTCTGCCAAATTTAACTGTTGGCCAGGTACTCGATTTTAAACAAATGACCGCAACAGAAAAATTCACTAACCATTTTATTCCATACAATTTTACCTTCAGCGATCTCATCAAACTCTTTTTCAATATTTGCTGTAAAAGAGTAATCCATCACTTTTTCGAAATGCTGGTTCAGGAAATCTGTTACAACCAATCCAAGATCCGTTGGAAAAAGTTTCGATTTTTCAGCACCTGTATTTTCCTGCTCAGTTATTTTAACAATGGCATCATCTTTCAACTTTAATATGCGGAAAGTCCTTTTTACAGCTTCTTTATCTTTTTTCTCTACATAATTCCTTTTAATAATGGTAGAGATCGTTGGGGCATAGGTACTGGGCCTTCCAATACCCAGTTCTTCAAGCTTTTTAACTAAAGATGCTTCTGTGTAACGGGCCGAATGTTTGGTGAATTTTTCTGTTGCGGTCATTTGTTTAAAATCGAGTACCTGGCCAACAGTTAAATTTGGCAGACGGCTTTCATCTTCATGATCCGGTTCATCCTCATCAGTACTTTCTAGATACACTTTTAAAAAGCCATCAAATTTTATTACTTCTCCGCTTGCTGTCAATTCTTCATTATTGGAGCTGATATTAATTTTAGCAGTAGTTTTTTCCAGTTCCGCATCACTCATCTGGCTGGCAATGGTTCTTTTCCAGATCAATTCATATAACCGGTTCAGTTCAGGATCAGTCACAAAACTGTTTTCCATGTAAGTGGGGCGAATAGCTTCATGCGCTTCCTGGGCGCTTTCATTTTTATTTTTGTATTTGCGTATTTGCAGGTATTGGGGACCGTAATTTTTGTTGATCGCTTCTTTAATACCGTCCATGGCTGTTTCTCCAAGGTTCACACTATCTGTACGCATATAGGTGATCTTTCCGCTTTCATATAATTTTTGTGCAAGCAACATCGTCTTGCTTACGCCATATCCCAACTTACGGCTGGCTTCCTGTTGAAGGGTAGATGTAGTAAAAGGAGCTGCAGGGGTACGTTTTCCAGGCCTCACCTGGATATCTTTAACTGAATAATCGGCACCGATACAACTCCGGAGAAATTTTTCTGCTTCTTCAGATTCACTATACTTGTTTCCTTCTGCTTTAAAATTAACTGTTTTGTTATTCAGGTCGGTGGCAGCCAGTAAGGCCTCCACTTTGAAACTTCCAACAGCATTGAACTGGTTTATTTCCCTTTCTTTTTCTGCAATTAATTTTACTGCCACACTTTGAACCCTGCCGGCACTCAATCCTCCCTGTTGGCCGATCTTCCGCCACAATACCGGGCTTAATTCAAAGCCAACGATCCTGTCTAATACCCTTCGGGCCTGTTGGGCATTAACCAGGTTCATATTAATTGTACGCGGGTTTTGTACTGCTTTTTGAATGGCAGGTTTGGTTATCTCATGAAAAACGATCCTTTTGGTTGTTTTTGGATCTAAGTTCAATACTTCTGCCAGGTGCCAGCTGATGCTTTCTCCCTCCCGGTCCTCATCCGATGCCAGCCAGACCTCATCTGCCTTTTTTGCAATGCTTTTAAGGTCCCGGACTACTTTTTCTTTTTCAGCAGGTACAATGTATTTCGGAGTAAAATTGTTATTGATATCAATACCCATATCATTCTTCTCCAGGTCGCGGATATGGCCATAACAACTTTTCACCTCAAAATCTTTTCCAAGAATGGCTTCAATTGTTTTGGCTTTTGCCGGGGACTCTACTATCAATAAATTTTTTGCCATGTTTTTGTTTGGTGTTTTTTCTTTGAAACCGGCTATAGTAGCATGTTTCAACATCGTCCCCGCAATCGGCGGGGCTCTCTTGTGCCGCATACCTTTATTCAAAAAAGTTCGGGCAACAGATCGTTTGCACAGTGCAATATTACTTTAAAATTGAAAAATCAAAATTTTTGTTCCTGAATATGCTTAAACGGTGAAACTATTATAAAAATTTTACCGCTGCATTTACAACCGTTTCATCCCGGTATATTTTCCGGTGGCCGAGTCCTTTTGTAATAACGAATTTTACGTTGGAATGGTTGTCTGCTTTTACCTGTAATGCATCATCCAGTGGTGTTATATCATCATCTTCGTCATGAAACCACAATACGGAAGCTTTGATATTGTTCATGGCACGCCTCACCGAATACCAGGAAGTTTCCTTCCCGCTTTTCTCCAATACCACTTCATCAAAGGTTTTTCTAAGCCGGTCATTTTTTAAACCAAGCATGGCAAATGCACCATCAACAGCCGAACTGGTTTCAGTAGCGGGCGCTATTAAAACAATTTTTGTATTGTCATCATGTGGTATGGTTTCCATTGCCAGGCAAACAGCAATACCGCCAAATGAATGTGCGATAAATCCATTGATGGGTCCGTAGAATTCATTTATTCTTTTGATCATAGCGCTGTATTCAACAGCATTCACCGTTTCGCCTTCACTGGCACCATGTGCAGGGGCATCAAAAGCTAGTACTTCATAATTTTTTTCTACCAACGGGGCCACATACTTATCAAAATTGTGGCAACTGGAGGAAAAGCCATGGAGTAATAACACTTTGTGTTTCTTCGGATGATTACACCTGAAACCTTTTATTAATACTCCATTGAGTGTGAATTGCAGTGGTTCGGCCTTACTGAATACTTCTTTTTCCTTCTCTGAAGATCTGGGAAAGGGTGTTAAAAACACCCTGAGTGTTTCTTCTGCAGCCTTGCGGTTACTAATGATCCTTAAGATATTTATTTTCGTCCTTATAAATCCAATTGCTAACTTTTGTTGTATTTTCATCACGCTAAAATTAAGGATTATGCGTTTATCATTCATAAACGGGTGAACCTGTAATAAAGTATAAAATGTTCAATATTCAAGGATCAATGTTCAATGCTCAACAAATAAACCAATAAACCAAACACATGAAAGTTGTCATCATAGGATCGGGTAATGTTGCTACAACATTGGGAAGATTGATACAGAAAAACAACCACAAGGTTATACAGGTTACCAGCAGAAATATGGAACATGCCAAAATGCTGGCTGATGAATTGCAGGCTTCTTACACTGATTATAACGGCATGCTGGATAAATCTGCAGACCTGTATATCATTGCCGTTTCCGATATGGCCATACACGAATGTGTTCAGCATTATAATATTCATGATAAACTGATCATGCATACTGCCGGTTCGGTGGGGAAAGACGTATTGAAAAATGTATCCTATAATTATGGCGTGTTATATCCTTTACAAAGCCTGCGAAAAGAAATGCAGGATATCCCTGCAATACCTTTCCTGATAGACGGAAATAATGAAGCCGTTATAAAAGCTATTTTTGATTTTGCCACTACACTTTCACCCGATGTACAGGTGATCAATGATGAGGACCGGCTGAAACTTCATGCGGCGGCTGTGATCGTGAGCAATTTCACCAATCACTTATACGCCATTGCCGAAGATTTTTGCAGGCAGGAACATGTGAATTTTGACCTGTTGAAACCATTGATCATGGAAACGGCGGCACGCATTAAAGATCAATCACCGGGAGCTGTACAAACCGGGCCGGCTGTACGAAAAGATATTCTTACACTTGATAAACATTTGCGGGTATTAACTAATTATACTAAACTCCGCACTACATACTTACGTCTTACGGATAGTATCATGAATCCATAACTG
>JANNBU010000037.1:0-3947 GCA_031385805.1 Ferruginibacter sp. | reverse complement strand
TTTTCATTACAGTGATTCCTGGGCAGATCCGGGGCAACAGACAAAACCTGCGGCATGGGCCGGACAGGATGTTGCCACGCTTCAGACATCAGTATATAATTATACATCAACTGTGATGAATGCTTTGAAAACTGCCGGCGTAAGTCCTGATTGGGTGCAGGTTGGTAATGAAACAAACGATGGTATGTTGTGGCCGGAAGGAAAAGCTTCCACGAACATGATCAACTACGCAAAATTTTTTAAGTTAGGTTACGATGCTGTAAAGGCAGTAAGCCCCACTTCAAAAGTAATGGTGCATGTATCCAATGGATTTGATAATTCTTTATTTCGTTGGAACCTCGATGGGTTAAAAGCCAATGGAGCAACCTGGGATGTGATCGGCATGTCCTTATATCCATCTTCAACCAATTGGTCCACACTTAACAACCAATGCCTTACCAATATGAATGATATGATTTCAAGATACGGATCGGAAATAATGATCACAGAAGTGGGAATGAACTGGGGACAGGAAACTGCCTGCAATGCTTTTATTACTGATCTTATCAGTAAAGTAAAATCTGTTCCCAATAATAAAGGGCTGGGTGTTTTTTACTGGGAACCCGAAGCTTATAATAACTGGAAGGGATACCAGCTTGGTGCATTTGATAATTCAGGCAGGCCGACTGTGGCATTGAATGCTTTTAATTAGTAAATGGCTAGTGGGGAGTGGCTGGTAGGAAGATTGTATTTCCCACTAACTACTCGCCATTCCCTACTAGCCAAAACAAAATAAATATTAGTAAGATGAAATACCGTTTATTGATAATACTATTATTAACGATAAATTCTTCGTATGCCCAACGTACAAGAATAAATTTTGACGAGAACTGGAAATTTGCTTTCGGCAATGCCAATGATCCGTCGAAAGATTTTAATTACAGCCTTGCTACCATCTTCGCCAAAACAGGAGCAGCACAAACAACTGCTATTGATCCAAAATTCAATGATAGTAACTGGCGGCAACTTTCACTTCCACACGATTGGGCTGTAGAACTCCCTTTTTCCAATTCACCCAACTTCGATGTACAGTCGCATGGATACAAACCTGTAGGTGGTGCTTATCCCGAAACAAGTATTGGCTGGTACAGGAAACATTTTACTGTTGACAAAAAAGATTCCGGCCGGCGTTTTCAAATTCAGTTTGATGGAGTATTCAGAGATGCATCATTCTGGGTAAATGGTTTTTACCTTGGCAACAATAAAAGCGGTTACGTCGGAGCATCGTATGATATCAGCAATTATCTGAATTATAGTAAAGCAAATACAATTGTTGTGAGAGTTGATGCAACCCAATACGAAGGCTGGTTCTATGAAGGTGCCGGTATCTATCGTCATGTGTGGCTGAATCAATACGATCCTGTTCACCTGGATGAGAACCCGGTATTTGTTCATACCAATGTTCAGAACAATATGGCGACAGTAAATATTGAAACAACTGTGATGAATGAATCATTGAATAATTCAAACATTACCGTTTCAGCCATCATAACCGACAGGAATGGAAAAATGATCGGCCAAACTATTGATCAACCTGCTTTTCTTGGTATCAACGAAAAGAAAACGATCAAACAAAAATTAATAGTTAATAAGCCAATGCTTTGGTCATTGGAAGATCCATATCTATACCGTGTAATCCCTGTCGTTAGATCAAATGGTAAAATGATCGATACAGATAAATTTCGTTTTGGTATCCGCACAATTGAAATAAAAAATAATGGCTTATTCCTGAACGGGAAATACATAAAGATCAAAGGCACCAATAATCACCAGGACCATGCAGGTGTTGGAAGCGCCCTACCCGATTATCTCCAATACTACCGCATTTTTTTGTTGAAACAAATGGGATCGAATGCGTATCGCAGCAGCCACAATCCGCCTACAAAAGAATTATTAGATGCATGTGACAGCCTGGGTATGTTGGTGATGGATGAGAACCGTTTGCTCAATAGCAGCCCACAATATATGAACGACTTTGAATGGCTGATCAAACGTGACCGTAGCCGTGCTTCTGTATTTATGTGGTCAATCGGAAATGAAGAAGGTTGGGTGCATACCAACGGCACCGGTAAACTCATAGCACTTTCACTTTTGGCAAAACAAAAAGAACTTGATCCTACCCGTGTGAGTACTTATGCTGCAGATGTAGGCAATGTATTCCATGGTATCAATGAAGTGATCCCGGTTCGCAGTTTTAATTACAGGCAGTTTGCAGTGGCAGATTATCACAAAGATCATCCAACCCAACCCATTATGGGAACAGAAATGGGAAGTACGGTTACTACCCGTGGCCAGTACACGAAAGATACTATAAAAGCTTATGTTCCCGACCAGGATATTACAGCTCCCTGGTGGGCAAGCACAGCAGAAACATGGTGGAAACTTGCTGCAGCAAATGATTATTGGTTAGGCGGTTTTGTATGGACAGGGTTGGATTATCGCGGCGAACCTACCCCCTATCAATGGCCGAATATCAGTTCGCATTTTGGTATCATGGATGTTTGCGGCTTCCCTAAAAATATTTATTACTATTATCAATCATGGTGGACCGATAAGGATGTATTGCATATTTCGCCGCACTGGAACCTGCCTACCGGACAGGCAGGCTGGTCCGGCAAAGAAGGTGAACCCATTGATGTATGGGTAAACAGCAATGCAGATCATGTAGAACTTTTTTTGAATGGAAAAAGCCAGGGGAAAAAAGATATGCCACGCAATGGCCATTTACAATGGATAGCAAATTATGAACCCGGCACATTAGAAGCTGTTGCTTACAAAAAGGGAAGAAGACTTACATCCAAAGTAGAAACAACGGGCAAAGCTGTTGAGATCATTGTGAGTCCATACAAAACAACCATGTTCGCCGATGGCAAAGATGCAACGGTAATAAATGTGAGTGTCCTTGATCGGCAGGGCCGTGAGATACCTGATGCAGGCAACCTCATTAAATTTTCTGTAACCGGTGATGCAAAAATTATCGGCGTTGGCAATGGTGATCCAAGCAGCCATGAACCCGATAAATATTTCGAAACAACTGCACAAAGACATTTATTCAATGGAAAATGCCAGGTGATCCTTCAATCCGGCATTACACAATCCATCATACACTTTGAAGCGAAGGCGGATAGTTTGTGGACCGGCGCAACAGATATCATGACCATACAACCGGGAGTTCCACACAATGTAAATGCATCAACCAATACATTCCCTGTTATTCCATTCAAAGAAACAAAAGTTGATAAAATGCTTGGGGCTGATATTTCTTTTCTTCCTGAACTGGAAGACAAGGGAATGAAATTCTTTGATACAGATGGAAAGCAAAAAGATGCAATACAGATATTGAAGAACCATGGAATGAATTATATACGCCTGCGCATTTTCAATGATCCTGCAAGAGACAGCGGCTATTCCCCAAAGAAAGGTTTCTGCGATCTTCAGCATACTTTGCAAATGGCAAAAAGAACGAAAGTTGCCGGTATGAAATTATTACTCGATTTTCATTACAGTGATTACTGGGCCGATCCGCAACACGAATATATGCCTGCTGCATGGCAGGGAAAATCCATTACAGCATTAAAACAGGCCTTGTACGATTATACAAAGCAGGTGATGCAGGCTTTGAAAGACCAGGGTACAACTCCTGAAATGGTGCAGATCGGCAACGAGATCAATCACGGTATGGTATGGCCGCATGGGATCATCAATAATTTAGACAGCCTTGCTCAACTGATCTATGCAGGCATACAGGGAGTGAAAGCTGTTTCTCCTTCTACAACAATTATGTTACACATTGCATTGGGTGGACAAAATGATGAAAGCAAATTCTTCCTTGATAATATGATCAACCGCGGCGTTCCATTTGATGTGATCGGTTTATCTTATTATCCCAAATGGCATAATACACTGGC
>JANNBU010000106.1:0-11819 GCA_031385805.1 Ferruginibacter sp. | reverse complement strand
CAGCATTACATTTTCCCTGGTACATGTATTCATGGTAGTCTAATGTAATGCTGAAGAATTGATTGATGTGATGAGGCCGCTTACCGATCTTTCCATTCCGGGAAAAAGGATCCTCGACTGGGGTTGCGGCCCGGCAAGGGTTGTACGGCATTTACCGGAATTGTTATTGCATAAACATTTGATCTTTGGTTCCGATTATAACAAGGAATATATAAACTGGTGCAGTAAGCATCTGAATGGAATATCTTTTACTGCCAATAACCTATACCCACCGTTAGCATTTGATAATAATTATTTTGATATTATTTACAGCATTTCTATCCTGACCCATCTTTCAGAAAAAAATCATCATGAATGGATCAATGAAATTAAACGTGTGTTAAAACCCGGTGGTATATTCATCGTCAGCACACAGGGCAGCGCTTATAAAGATAAAATGCTGAGCAATGAGATCACTGAATTTGAAAAAGGAAATCTTGTGACAAGGAATTATTTAATAGAAGGACATAGAATATTTTCTGCTTTTCAACCGGAAGCATTTATGAAAAATGTATTCAAAGATTTTGAGATCATTGATTGCCAGAAAGGAGAAGAAGGCAGATCAATACATGGCAAACAGGATACGTGGATTGTTAGGAAAGCCGTTTAAAGGTTTAAAACGTTTAAGTCGTGTAAGGTTTAAGTTTCCAAATTCGGTTAATGTTGATATTTTACCAGGCATATTACACAGCGATCTAAATATGTCAGACCAAGGGTCAGACATATTTAGATCGCTTTCCCTTTCATGGCACCCGCAATGGCAGAATCCATGATCCTTTCAGCATAAGGCCTTGAAATATCATTGAGCTCTTCAATTTTTTTATGAACCAGGTCCTTGTCATCCATGGTGATGGCTAATTGAAGTGCCTGCATGGCATTGGCAGTTTGCAACAATTCTTCTTTGCTCAGATCTGCTGCATTTTTTTGAAGAAACCTTTCCGTAGTTTTTAATAATTGTTCGCCTTCTGTTCTTGCCTCAGTAATGGCCCTTGCGGCAATATCATCTTTTGCATGCGTAATGGAATCAAGTAACATATTTTCCACTTCGGCATCGGTTAACCCATACTGTGGTTTAACTTCTATACTTTGTTCTACCCCGCTTCTTAATTCTTTGGCGGCAACTGTTAATATACCATCAGCATTGATCAAAAAACTTACTTCCACTTTTGCCATTCCTGCCGGCATACCCGGTATCCCTGTCAAATTGAATTCGGCCAGCATCCTGTTGTCTTTTACCAGGTCGCGTTCTCCCTGGTAAACACTGATACGCATTCCCGGCTGTCCATCAACCTGCGTGGTATATTGACGGGAAGTCTTTGACGGAACCTTTGCATTGCGTGGTATCAATACATCCATTAACCCACCTGCGGTTTCAATACCCAGGCTCAATGGCGTAATGTCAAGTAATAAAAATTCCTTGTTATTGCCTGCGAGAATATCGGCCTGTATAGCCGCACCAAGTGCCACCACTTCATCAGGATCAACTGAATCATTAACAGGTTTTCCAAAGAACTCACTTACAGATCCTTTTACCAATGGCACCCTTGTGCTTCCACCGACCATGACCACTGTTTCGATATCGGTTATTTTCAGTGCAGCATCTTTCAATGCATTTTTACAACAGGTTATTGTCTTGTCAACAAATGGCTGTATCAATGTTTCAAATTGTTTCCTATCCAATGAAACTTTATCGCCATTCACTTCATCCTCAAAGCTATCATTGAAGGATAAATGTTTTTTGGCGGCCTCAGCTTTTAAACGAAGTGATTGCATCAATGATTTGTTCTGTGAAAGTTCATCCCCCGATATCCCTGCTTTGGAAGCCCAGTGCATTACAATCGCATTGTCAAAATCATCTCCGCCGAGATAAGTATCGCCGTTGGTTGATAATACTTCAAAAACACCGCCCACAATTCTAAGGATTGAAATATCAAAAGTGCCGCCGCCCAAATCATACACTGCAATGATCTTGGATTCATTCTTATCAAGCCCGATACCATAAGCCAGGCTGGCAGCCGTTGGTTCATTGATGATCCTTAACACATCAATGCCCGCCAGTTTACCTGCATCCCTGGTTGCCTGGCGTTGGGCATCGTTAAAATAAGCGGGAACGGTAATCACCGCTTTATTCACCGGTGTTTTTAAAATGTGTTCGGCACGCTGTTTTAATTCTTTGAGAATAAAAGAGGAGAGATCAATGGGAGAATAAAATTTATTTCCTACCTGTACTTTAACTAAGCTTTCTGTATTGTCATCAATGATCTTATAAGAAAAAAAGGATGCATTGTGCTTTACATCATTGTAGCTTTTTCCCATCAGCCTTTTTGCAGAAAAAATGGTTTGCTGCGGAGCCGTTATCAAAAATTCTTTTGCAGCATCTCCAACCGTAACATTTGCGTGCTCATCAAAATGAATAACAGAAGGCACCAGGCTGCTGCCTGCCTGTCCGGTAGGCAGGCTGTTATGTTCCTTTAATACAATGGCATTTTTGGTATCGGGGTGAATGATGGCAATTAAACTATTGGTCGTACCCAGGTCTATCCCTACGATCATCTCTTCTTTTTGTAAACTTCCTGTTGCTATATTGATACCTATTTTGGCCATAATTGCTAAAACTGTTTGAAATGCAAAAGTAAAACTAAAAACAGGTTGTCTCAAAACTAAAAGAAGCTATTGTATAAGGATTTTATGACGGGGATATAAAAGATTTGTATTAATTCCTAAACGCCTTCCCGCCAAACAATACTTTTGAGATCACTGTTGTCTGATTAAAGTGGGCTAAAGCCGCACAAGTAAGGATTTTGCTTTTATAACCCCAGCCTTAAGGCTGGGGTTATAAAAAAAGGCTGCCTGTTAAGAGCAGCCTTTCATTCTTTTCCTATAATGGAAACATTATCGCATCAGGTACATTTTACCGTAACCTTTATTGAATAATTTGTTGGTATTCGTTTTACCGTTTTCGTAGAAAGTTTCAAACTTATCAAGTTTCTTACCATTTAAATTTGTAAGAACACGGTAAATATATACGCCGTTTGCCAGCTTCTGTCCATACATATCTGTTCCATCCCATTTAAATTGTGTTATGTTCCTGCCGATATGGATCGGGCCCAATTCATCTTTTAATATTTCACGAACAACTTTTCCGGTAATGGTCAGTATTTGTATTCTCATATTCTGAGGTACTTCGCTTCCGGTAAGCGTAAATACAAAGGCTGTGGATGTTGTAAACGGATTGGGATAATTGAGCATGTTAGAGATCATCGGTGTATTGATAACATAAAATGTTATACGATAATCAAGTTCTCCTGCTTTATTTCCAACTGCATCCTTACCGGTAATAATCAGTTCATAAGGTTTGTCTTCCTCTGAATCCTGCAGGAAAGGCCTTAACTCTATACTGGCTGTATTATCCCCTGTTGCTAAATTGGCCGGGATAAAACGCATGGTATCTCCAAAATTCAAAGTACGAAGGTCGCCATTCGGATACCTGAGCATTACTTTTAGCAATGAAGTATCTTTTAATTCGAGGAAGCGGCTTTCGTCTTTTAACTTGATCAGTATAAAAGGTTTGGCTGAAACAATATCTTTATTCAGGATATGAATACCGTCAAACGTTACATCTAATAAAGGATTTACCCTGTCTTCTTTTGCATAGAACCCTTTATACAAAACATTATTATAATGAAGCTGTTCCCGCTGATCATTGTCGGGATTAAATTCAACAAATAATATATTGTTACCGGGATAATTCCTTGTATCAATTGAATAGTTCACAGACAAAGTATCTCCTGCGATCAATATCTTTCCTTTTGGAATAGTGATCGGCGTTGTGAGGTTATTCCTGTCTGTGATGCTGAATTTTATTTTCATCATGCTGTCAAACTTCGTCTGACTGATATTTTTAAATGCCAGTGCAAAGTCAATTTTTTCTCCCTGTTCAACACTGTCTTTCATTTTAAATAAAATGTTGGGAGCAACTGCACCTTCAGGAACATAATCAGCATTCACCCTTAAATACCGCAACTGGTAAGGTGTGGCATAAGTTGGATCACTGTTGAGCATTTTTAGTTTGATGTTGGGATAAATGGCTGCATCAATAAATGCAAGACTGGTATCCTGGGCTGGCGCTACGGTTGCCAGCGAATCAATGCTGCCATCTGCCTTAATACCATAGACTTCCACGCTTACTTTATCTTTTAACGGCGCCGGATCAAGCGTATATCCTCTCCAATGCAATGCTGTCCATCTTGCGGCCGGGCCATATACCGGCGATTCAATTGAACCATCGGTTTTGGTAGTATTCAATCCAAATGTCTGATCTATATAAGATGAATCTTTGGCACCAACGAGTTGTGTTGGCGTGTATGAGCTTATTCCTTTCCTGAAAAAATACAGGAATGGTTTATTACTGGTAAAACTGTCTATCTGGGTAAACCCAATTGATTTTAATTTATGATAAAGGCTTTTACCTGAACCCAATGTTAATGTATCATCCTTCCATTGATTGATAAAACTTGTATTGTTGTTCTTATTACCAAGATTGGTGATCGCTATATACATTCCATTGAGGATAGGATTGTCAAGAAAATCCATTGCATTTTTCCGGTAAACAGCATTGTTATATGGAAATTCAAAGAAGCGGCGTGTGGTATCCTGTATAGCGCTGTTCTGGCAAACCGGCCAGCTTCCATACATGGCGCCGGTAGGCGTGCTTCCGCTGAAAGTAACATTCCTGTTATCCCATAGTTTTAATGTGGTACTGTCGAAAACATAAAATTGTATAGAATTATATCTACAGCCATATAACTCAAGCTGATCAAAATCAAGATTTACATTTATTTTATCATAACTGAAGAATGGATATAGACCGGTTCTTATTGTTAAGTTCCTCGGCACCTGTTGAAAACTAAATTTGCGGTCGGTGCCAAGATTGATATTTGTATACTTGTCTTTTAAATGCTGGTAATAATGCGATTGGTTAAACCCTGTTGAACTGTTTGGCAAATAAACAAATGAGAACCCATTCCAGATATAAGGTGCAGAACCTGTTGGTATAATCGCAACCCTCCAGTAATAAACGGTACTATCTGTAAAAGTTATATTGGTTGGTATAAATTCCTGGATCCCTCCAATACCAGTTTTGTTGTAAACTTTTTTAAAGGCAGAATTAAATAATTCTGTTGTATCAAGTTCCATTACATATTGCCGTTGCCCGCTGAGCGGATCGGCTGTATTGGCAACAAAAGTTATGTTCTGCTGATTTACTATTGAAAAATTAGCAGGGAATGACGGACGCAATTCATCTTCGAAAATATAAAAATCTTTGGTGATCGTATTATTCGTTTCATAGGATTCATCTACCCTGTTTGTATGATCCAATGTTACGATCAGTTGGTTTAATCCTTTATCAGTTACCGGGTTAATAGGAACCGCAGGAAAGTCAAGCGAATCCATATACCTGATACCGCGTATCAACTGATTGTATAAAACACGAATGGTATCATTTGGTAATTTTCTTTTTACCGATACCCAGATAGAATCATTGATGGCTTTACCGATATTGGCCATTTTAACTTTCACACTAAAACTGTTATCTGCCACGGAAATAATATTCGGGCTGATCTTTACCATTTGGTCTTCTATTACATAATCGGGTTTTTCAAATGCATTGATCCTTATGGCAGGATCGCCATGCAGTGTCACTTCCTCTAAATGCACCCTGGTATAATAATCTACATTGGGATTGGCCCCGCCAAGGTTTTGAATAACCTGCTTTATCTGGTTACCGACTGTATTATTATAAAGTGTACGGCAGAAAGCTGTATAAAATTCAAGGTTGTAAAAATTAAGAAAAGGAGGAATACCAAAATGTGTATCTGCCAGGAACCCGATACTGCCCCGTTGGTTGGCCAGCACATATTTTTCTGAAAGTGAAAGATTACCTGTAAGCCTTAGCTGATCGAATATGTAAAAATTACCTGCACTACAGCCGCTTACATTGAAGAAAGGATACTTGCCTGCATTGGTATATATCTGTGGATCGCTGAGGTTAAATTCAAAAGTACTGGCAGATGAGTGCCCGAAATAACCAATGAAGCCAATACCGTTGTCAAATAATTGTTCTATCCTTTGGCTGTTTGCCTGTTCAACTGAACCTGTTCCGGTTTTGGCAAATGTTTCTACATGCCCACCAAATAAAGTATCATTCTCTACAATTTCTTTATAAGAATCCATGTAAGCTTTAAATATTAAGCTCTCCTCTTTGGTTTTTCCACCCGCTACATGTATCATATCTTTCATCCAGGCTTTACTGTCGAGTGTTGAACCCGGCGTTTGTTGTGCCTGGTTATATTGTATAACTTTTTGAAGATAATTATTTATTTCAGTTCCATTAATTACGCTAAGCCTTCCAATAGGCACTATCGGTAAAGTTGTACCCGGTTCGGCGGCGAGTAAAACATCAGATGCAGGCCATCCAAAAGTGGGAATGAAATTAAGTTTATCAGTTAAAGGATCAGATTCATGGGCTTTCTGTTCCATGTAATTCATTCCACGGCCAATTAAAAAAACATATTTTGGCTTTACTGAAAACTGCTGGTTTGAATAGCGGATAAAATCCCTGATCGCACCAGGATGCCCTTTGATACCAAAACCAAACTGATCGGTAAGCTCAGCAATATCATAAATTTTTGTATTGAAATTTCCTCCTGCATTGGTATTGCGGTATTGCCTGTATTGATCTACATAGTTGTTGCCGCTGCCATCATTGTACAATGCGGGGTTACTGATGATTATATAATCGCCCTGCTGTGCAGTATTGGTAAGATCTAAAAAATTACGTTGGGTAAAGCTGTTGATAATATTCACATTTGCAGGCTCCTGGTTTATCAGCATGAATTTTCTTACTGACGCTGCTGAAGCAGGAAGTACAAATCCCACTTTGCCGGGAGTTGTTACTATATCACCAATGTAACGGCTACCCGAAGTCATATCATATAATATTGGCGCAACCGTTCCGTAATTGACCCCATCAATTAAAAGATAATTACCTGTTGCAGATGTCTCCAGTTCAAAATAAAAATTCTTTTGATTATTAAAATTGAAAGTAGCCGGATAAGTTATTCCAATGTTGGTAACAACGATACGATCAGTAGTTACACCTGTACTATCTTCTGCATATATCGGCACATAAGCTGCGCTTTGTAACAAAGTCAAAGGAAGGTTTGTAAGATCAACCCTTGCAGAACTGAAAAAAGGCATTGGGTTACTATACACAACATTATTAAATATTTTAACCTTTAAGTTTCTGGCATTGTCTGCATTACCAAATGCATTTACCCTTACCGATAAACTATTTGCCGGGCCTGCTGTATAAACATTGAGGTCAAAAAATTCCTGTGCCAATGCATTGCCGGTGCCATAAGCGATATCATAAGATGCCCAACCTTCACCTTCATCATAGGCTGACGAATACACATATTCTCCTACTACCCTTGCGATACCCCTGTTTATCTGTAGCCTGTAATATTTGTCTATTTTCCGCATAAAATATGCATCCGGTATAGCGGTGCCGGGCAAAGGATTTACTGCGTCAGTATATCTTAAGTTTCCTCCTGCGGGGTTAACGGTTAAAAAGTAAGCAACCGTATCTGTTTCCAGGCTATACTTGTCGGCAAGCTGAAAGGTTTGATCACGGTAAAGTTGTTTATCAGGTTTACCGTCATTCATTTCGCCCCAGAATTCTATATAGTCTGTTGCACCCAATGGCGCACCGCTGACTGATGTATAAATTCTTATTTCCTGTCCGTTGCGCCAAAGCTGGAACTGGCTGGCATTTACGGCACCCAATCCGGCGGCTGACAATGCTGCCTGCGGTATGCGGCAAAGTGTATCCTTTGCAATACGGAATTTATAATAGGTTTTATTATAGTCTATCCAGCTATTGTTTAATTGTGCATGGGCGGATGTTACCAGCAGCAAAAAAAACGGTGTAAGTAATTTTTTCATCATACTGATGCTGTTATTGATTTTCATCATTGCTTGATCCAAAATTGATACGTAAAGAAAATATATGTGTAAACAACGGGTTATCCTGGTTGGCGAGGTTTGAAAAAGCATAATCCAGCATCACATTCTTAATTTTAAAACCTGCACCCAGGCTTGGCTGGTATATCCATACTTTTTTCTGATTGGTCAGATCTCCGTCTGATAAGGCACGCTGAAAATTGGTAATGCCTGCCCTTACAAAAAATATATCTTTCAGGGAAGCTTCAATACCAATATGCGGATCAACACTGATCGTATTATTGCTTACAACTGTATTGCGTTTACCGTCGAACGTTACATCAGCATTTATTTCAGCAAGTAATTTTATCGAATTGCTGATATGGAAATCATATCCGCCACCCAATACCAGCCTGGGAGCCGTAAGCTCAGATGACTTTACTGGAATTTCATTGTTGGTGAGGTATAAAACTTCTTTCTCTTTTTCAGTGAATTTGAATGTCCATGCATTGAATGTGGTGGTAAGGTCCCTGGCTACAATACCGGCATGCCATTTTTTTCCATGTATCTGTACACCGGCATCCAACCCAAAGCCCCAGGCCGTGGCAAACTTGCCAACCTTTCTATAAATGACTTTTGCATTGGCGCCAAAACTTATCTTTTTTTCTTCTGTATCTTTTATGTTTTGTGCAAATGAAAGCAGGAATGCATAATCAGCGGAAGAAAATGTTTGTATGTTGTTGTAGTTGATACTTCCATCCGGTTCAACCAAAAAAAGTGTGTTTGGAATATCATCAACTGCAAATCTTAAAATAGAAAAACCCAGTGTTCTTTTATTATCCTGAACGGGTATGGCTACAGAACCGTAATCATATTTTGCAATGCCTGCAAAATATTCGGCATGCATGATACCTGCATTGGGATGATCTTTTACGCCAACCAGGCCTGCGGGGTTCCAGTATCCTGCGGTAGCATCTTTGGCAGAAGCTACCTGTGCATTTCCCATGGCCAGACCACGGGCACCTGCACCGATATTTAAAAACTCATTTGAGTATTTTCTGAATTGTGAGAAAACAATAACAGGGAAGATAAATACAAGCAGTAAGGTCGCAATTAGGTTTTGCCTCATAGATATGTTGATTAATAAAAGACTGAGATCCCGGTAACTTATACGCTGTAAACGAAATTTCACCCAACAAATTGTGAAATACTACAATTTAAAGTTACGTACTTTTTATAGTAAAACTACGATAACGGGTATAGTGCGATCATTGTTTACAAATATGCTACAACAAAGATGCTTTTTTTAGACAAAAGGCTGCTTGTTAAAAAGGTTTCTATTCACCTGTGATCAATAAATTGAACCCTGTTTTGATCAAAATACTGGTTTCCGATGTAGCCGAAAGGCTGCGGCAAACTGCATTACTGTTTATGACGGGGTAATTGGCCGCCCCGCTTTTTATAATAACATCTGTATTTGCATCTGGTAAAATGCCACAAGGCCAGTTACCTGCATCTTCCCAGGCTGTATTTACAGATCCTCCCCAGATAGCGGTATATTTCAAAACAAATTCCTGGCTGGTTGTTGCTGCATTATTGCCTGTAAATACACAACGGTATTTATAACCATACATATTTGAAAGCGCATTATTGATCAGCAAAGTTGAAGTATTTACGCCACTGTATAAACTTCCGTTGCTGATATTGGTAAATCCGGTTCCCGTATTCACCTGCCATTGCATAGCACCTGCTGATGCCGGAACTGTGAATGAGATATTTGATCCCGGGCATACCGGGTTTATGGCATAAATATTCCTGTAAAGGATATTATTAAAATAAAACTGTTCGGGTTGATCATTATCAGGATTTACTTCAAGCTTTAACTGGTTACTGCCTGCAAAATTGGTTAAAGGGATGTTGTATGATATGATAGCAGTATCACCGGTTATCAATGGTTTTATCCTGGCAGCATTGCCCAGGTTATCGAATACAACAGGCACGCCATCGGCACCGGTAACGGTAAGCCTTACGCGGATACTATCAAAAGCAACATCTGAAATATTTTTAAACGCAACTTTTAACTGAAGGGTGTCAGTTGTAGTTAATGTATCGGCACACTGGAAAAATAAATTGGGCGATACAGCGCCTTCAGGATAATTATCTGAAGTGATCATCCAGTATTTCAATTGTGAAGGTGAAGCATACTGATCATCGGTATTGTTCATCTTTATCTGCAGCTTTGGATATACCGCTGCATTGATATAAGAAAGGGAAGTATCCTTTGAATTATAAACAGATCCCAGGTACATTTCGTTCCCATTGACATCTTTTCCTGTTATGTCGAAATAATGCTGGTTGGTACCTGTTGTTGAAGCGGCCAGGCTATCCCATTTAAGATCCTTCCAGTTCTTTACAGGGCCAAACCAAGGTGAACTGACAGATCCTGTTACCGCTTTTCCTGAAAGTAAAAAAGTATCAACGATCTGTGCATTTACAGCAGAACCAATATGCTGGCGCACCGGAAAATTAATGGTATCTCCTTTCTTAAATAAAAATAAGAACGGAAGGTTACTGGTAAACTGGTCTATCTGGTGCAAACCGAGTTGATGAAATTTATGCCACAAAGATTTTCCACTTCCCAAAGTAGCGGTATCTGCTTTCCAGGTATTGATAAAAGTAGTGTTATTGGTACGGCCAAGATTGGATATAGATACGATATAGCCATCGGGTATACTATCAATAAAGTTTATAGCATTTGCACGGTATACACTGTTTCCAAAAGGATATTCAAAAAACGATCTTGTAGTATTTGATCCGTTGGCACAAACATTGGCACTGCTGTACCGCCCGGTACCGGCAGATACATTGTAATTTTTCCAGGGCGCTAATGTCAAAGGATTGTAAACAATAAATTGTAAACTGTTGTAATTACATCCGTACAGATCAAGCTGGTCATTATCTACATTCACATTTATCTGGTCCCAGCTATAATACGGATACAATCCTGTACGGATCAGGAGTTTTCTTACCTTATTATCAAAATTGAATTTACGGGTTGTGCTATCAATATTCATGGATTCAAATCCATCATCAGTATATTGAAAATAATGCGCCTGTCCGTACCCGTCATCAACACTTCCATTGATACAGGTAAAAGAACTACCCAACCATCTTGATGAAGCATTTACAGGTCCTACTGCCAAACGCCAGTAATAAACCGTACTGTCTGCCAATGAAATTCCCGGCAGGAATTTAATAACCCCGCCCGAATCAGTAACGGTACGTGTTATTTTAAATGCGGAATTGAACAGCCTGCTGGTATCCATTTCCATCACATATTGTTTTTCACCGCTGAACGGATCAGCTGTGGATCCATATATTTCCAGCCCCGGGCCGTTATTAATGATTGAATAATCATAAGGGAATACAGGCCTTATTTCATCACCGATCACCGTGAAATTTTTTGTAATGCTGTTATTCGTTTCCGATAGTTCTGAAACCTCATTTCCCTGGTCAATGGTAACAATGATCTTATTAAGCCCTTTATCATGCAAAGGATTTATAAAGACAGGTATCTGAAGCGTATCTTCGTACAGGGTTGCCTTGATTCTGCGGGTTGCCAGTACTTTGATAGAATTATCAGGGAACTGCTGCTGTATTAAAACATCTATGGAATCATTGACCGCTTTACCGATGTTGAGGATCTTTACGGTAACCACAACTTTTTCATCTGCCACACTGATCACTACAGGATCGGTTGTTACGAGTGAATCTTC
>JANNBU010000464.1:0-3903 GCA_031385805.1 Ferruginibacter sp. | reverse complement strand
CCAGTATCTGGTATCCAGTATCTAGTTTTACCAACTGGCTTTCGTTACACCAGGAATCTTTCCCGCGAGTGCCATGTCCCTGAACATGATACGGCTTACACCAAAATGGCGCATATAACCTCTTGGACGGCCTGTTAACTGGCAACGATTCTTTAAACGAACAGGAGATGCATTTTTTGGTAAAAGATCCAATGCTGCATAATCACCTGCTGCTTTCAGTGTTGCTCTTTTTTCAGCAAATTTTGCAACGATCTTTGCACGTTTTGCCTGCCTGGCGATGATTGATTTCTTTGCCATATCTTAATTATCTGTTTTTTTAACGTTTTTAAACGGCATTCCTAATTCTTTCAGCAACTCGAACGCTTCTTCATTGGTTCCTGCAGTTGTTACAAAAGTGATATCAAGCCCAGTGATCTTATTTACTTTATCAATATCGATCTCCGGGAAAATAATCTGCTCGGTTACACCCAGAGTATAGTTACCACGGCCGTCAAAAGCTTTATCATTGATACCTTTAAAATCACGTACACGTGGCAGTGATACTGATACCAGCCTGTCTAAGAATTCATACATTTTCACACCACGTAATGTAACTCTTGCACCAATGGGCATGTTCTTACGAAGTTTGAAATTTGAAATATCTTTTTTAGACATAGTTGCTACCGCTTTCTGGCCTGTGATGTTTGACAGTTCATCAATAGCGATGTCGATCAGCTTTTTATCTGTAACTGCACCATTCACACCACGATTCAAACAAATCTTGGTAAGTTTTGGCGCCTGCATTACAGTTTTGTAACTGAATTTTTTCATTAAAGCAGGTACAACTTCTTTTTTGTACTTATCTGCTAATCTTGGGCTGTTTGTTGTTGTGCTCATTACTTGATTACCTCCCCTGATTTTTTAGCTGTTCTTACTAATTTTCCGTTTTCACGTGAAAGTTTTATTTTACTGCCACTGCCTGATTTCGCATCCCAAAGCATTACATTGCTGATAGCTATAGGCGCTTCAATTTTTTGAATACCACCCTTTGTATTTTGAGCGGTAGGCTTTGTATGCTTGGTTACGATGTTTACACCTTCAACCAATACACGGCTTTTTTCCAAAATAACTTCCAATACCTTGCGGGGCTTCTTCAAATCTTTGTCTTCACCGGTAATTACTACTACCGAATCGCCCTTTTTAATATTGAACTTTGGTTTAAATCTTGTACTCATTTTATTATTCTTTAAATACGTTTCTGGTTTCTTGTTTCTTGTTTTTTCGTTTTTCGTTAAAGCTCTCAACTATCAGAAACTCTTAACGAGAAACCAGAGACGAGAAACGCCCTTACAATACTTCCGGAGCCAGGGAAATGATCTTCATATATCCTTTATCCCTCAATTCACGAGCCACCGGCCCGAAAATACGAGTACCTCTTGGTTCATCAGAAGCGTTCAATAAAACCACTGCATTGTCATCAAAACGTATATAAGAACCGTCTTTACGACGCAATTTATTTTTCGTTCTTACAATAACTGCTTTGCTAACAGTTCCTTTTTTGATACCACCTGCAGGCATAGCATCTTTTACAGTTACAACGATCTTATCGCCAATCTTCGCATAATCCTGTCCGCTATTGCCCAATACACGGATACAAAGTACTTCTTTGGCACCGCTGTTATCCGCTACGTTTAGTCTGCTCTCTTGCTGTATCATTTCTTTGCTATTTGTGATTTATGATGTATGATATATGATATCTATCCATCCAAACCAGTGTTTAATTTTTTGTTAGGTATTTCAATCGGAAGTAAATCATACATCCAAAATCATACATCATACATATTACTTCACTTTCTCCACAACCTCTACTAATCTCCAACGTTTTGTTTTACTCATTGGACGAGCCTCCATAATTTTTACGGTATCGCCAATGCTACACTCATTCTTTTCATCATGAGCATGAAACTTGGTTGTCTTTTTAAGGAACTTACCATAAAGCGGGTGTTTGATCTTACGCTCTACATTAACGGTAATGGTCTTATCCATTTTATTACTGGATACGACTCCTACTCTTATTTTCCTTAAATTCCTGTCAACGCTGTTTGTTGTTGTTGCTTCCATTTTTTATATGTTTCTTGTTTCTCGTTTCTTATTTTGTGGCTCCTTGTTTATCGTAACCTAACGAGAAACCAGAAACGAGTAACGGTTTTATGCTCCAATTTGTATTTTTCTTAATGCTGTTTTTAACCTCGCTACATCTCTTCTCAAAAAACGAATGCTTTGAGGATTTTCCAATGGAGAGATCGCATGAGCAAAACTTAATTTTTTCAAACGCAATTCATCTTCACGGATCTTTGCCGTTAGGTCTGCCTCACTCAATCCGGTAAGGCTTTTTACGAAATCAACTTTTTTAGACATCTTTCTTAATTTATGATGTAAGATCTGAGATTTATGATTTAGAAAAATTCAGATCGAACAACTTTACAATTTAATTTTACACTTCATGCCGGATGAGATCATAAATCATACATCCGAAAATCATACATTGTTATCTTATGCTTCATAATCGTGACGTACTACAAACTTTGTTTGGATTGGCAATTTCTGTGCAGCCAAAGCAAATGCTTCTTTAGCAACCTGCATTGGTACACCATCGCATTCAAACAAGATTCTTCCTGGCTGAACAACAGCAGCCCATCCTTCAGGGTTACCCTTACCTTTACCCATCCTCACTTCAGCAGGTTTAGCAGTAATAGGCTTGTCAGGGAAAATACGAATCCACACATTCCCTTCACGTTTCATGTGACGAGTCATTGCCTGGCGGGCACTTTCAATCTGACGTGCACTCATCCAAACCTCATCCAGTGCTTTTAATCCAAAGGTTCCAAAAGCCAGGGTTGCTCCACGTTTGGTGTTACCCTTCATCATTCCTCTCTGAGCTTTTCTGTGTTTACTTCTTTTTGGTGCTAACATCTTTTCTTAATTTATGATGTATGATCTATGATTTTTAAATTTACAGACCAAACAACTTTTACAATTCGATTATTATTTTCGATGGTGACGATATCATACATCATCCATCTTACATCATACATTTTGAATTATCTTCTTCCACCGCCACCACCGCCTCTGCGATCGCCGCCACCACCGCCCCTGCGGTCATCACCACCTCTTCTGTCCCTGTCTCCACCACGTCCGCCACGATCATCTCTCCTGTCAAATCCACCTTGCTGCCTGTCTGGTCCTTCATTCTTCGCACCTGCGATAACGTTAGGATTCAAATCACGCTTACCTAATACTTCACCTTTACAGATCCAAACTTTAATTCCTATTTTACCATATACAGTCAATGCGAATACATTTGCATAATCAATATCCATACGCAATGTGTGCAATGGTGTACGACCTTGTTTGATCTCTTCGCTACGGGCAATCTCGGCACCACCCAAACGACCACCTACTTTTACTTT
Organism: Ferruginibacter sp.; assembly: GCA_031385805.1. Lineage (GTDB taxonomy): Bacteria > Bacteroidota > Bacteroidia > Chitinophagales > Chitinophagaceae > Ferruginibacter. Next base: position 454 of record JANNBU010000464.1, on the reverse strand, counting down.
GATACCTTCAGCACCCATACGCAATGCAGAAGCAATTGACATTTTGATCGCACGCTTGTAATTGATACGGTTTTCCAACTGACGGGCAATGGTATCTGCTACAATGTTTGCATCCAGTTCGGGCCTGCGTATCTCAAGAATGTTGATCTGCACATCTTCTTTACCACATAATTTTTTCAACTCTTCTTTGATCCTGTCAACCTCTCCACCACCTTTACCGATAATGATACCAGGCTTTGATGTGTGGATCGTAACGATCAGTTTATTAAGTGTACGCTCAATAACGATCTTTGAAATACCACCTTTGTTGATACGTGCATTCAGGTAATTCCTGATACGATCATCTTCGATCAGTTTATTCGCATAGTCTTTTTTGTGAGCATACCAGTTGCTATCCCATCCACGAATGATCCCTAATCTTGCACCTATCGGATTTGTTTTCTGACCCATATTC
>JANNBU010000451.1:0-5718 GCA_031385805.1 Ferruginibacter sp. | reverse complement strand
ATTGTATTTACAGTGATGGGTAGAAGTTTTGTGCGGTTGCAGGTGAAAGAAAAAGGGAAATTGCTTTACCATCATTTTCTTTCAAAGGCTTGTTGGTTCCTGATGTATGTGATGGGCAATGTAAAAAAGAAGATTATCAATCCTTTGAAGGAAGACCTGTCAAGACCTGCGGTTATTATTTGCAATCACCAGTCTTCCCTGGATATTGTTCCGCTGATCATGCTGCATCCTAAAATCCTGATGTTTACCAATAACAGGAAATGGAATGCGCCTTTCTTTGGCCCGGTCATCCGCATGGCAGATTATTTTCCGGCAGAACAGATTGATCAGAAAATGGACCAGATCGCCGACAGGGTTAAACATGGTTATTCACTGATCGTTTTCCCGGAAGGAACCCGGTCAACCGATGATACGGTAAAACGTTTTCACAAAGGCGCTTTCTATCTTGCAGAAAAACTGAATATTGATATTTTGCCCATCATGATCCATGGTACAAATTATACCCTTACCAAAAAAGATGCCTTATTGAAAGACGGACAGGTAACGCTTAAATTTCTACCCAGGATCAAACCTGCTGATCTTAGTTTTGGAAATGGTTATGTTGAAAGAACAAAAAACATCGGCCGTTATTTCAGGGAGGAATTTAACAGCCTGAGAACTGAAATTGAGCAGCCATCCTATTTCAGAGAAAAATTAATTTATAATTATTTATATAAAGGACCATTTGTTGAATGGTATATGCGGATAAAAACAAAGCTTGAAAAAAATTACGGGATCTTTCATCAACTGGTGCCAAAGGAAGGAAAAATTCTCGATATTGGCTGCGGCTATGGGTTCATGTCATATATGTTGTATTTCACTTCCAATAAGAGAGCGATCACAGGTATAGATTATGATGAAGAAAAAATTGAAACGGCCAATCATTGCTTTAGCAAAACAGCGATGGTTAATTTTATACATTCCGATATATTGAATTTTAATTTTGAAAATTATGATGCCATCATACTGGCAGATGTGTTACATTACCTGCAACCGGATGAGCAGGATAAAGTAATAGAAAAATGTATTGCTCAACTTAATCCCGGTGGAGTTGTTATCATCAGGGATGGAGATAAGGATATGGCAACAAAACACAAACAAACCGAGCTGACTGAATTTTTCTCAACCCGGTTATTTAAGTTTAATAAAACAGGAGAGAAAGGGCTTTCATTTCTTTCCGGAAAGTCGGTGAGGGAAAAAGCGGCAATGCACAAAATGGAATGCAATGAGGTCAGGGATTCAAAGATCACATCCAATACTATTTTTGTACTAAGAAAAAGCGTGGAGCATACAGCATGAATGAATTTGATATTGTAATAATCGGAAGCGGAATGGGCGGACTGGTATGTGCAGATATACTGGGCAGGGAAGGTTACAAGGTTTGTGTTTTGGAAAAGAACAGGCAGATCGGCGGTTGTTTACAAACGTATGTGCGTGATAAAGTGATCTTTGATTCCGGTGTTCATTACCTCGGTGGTTTGGGCGAAGGACAAAACCTTTACCAGGTATTCAAATACCTTGGCATCATGGACAGGCTGAAGTTGCAGAAAATGGATGAAGATGTTTTTGATAAGATCCTTATTGAAAATGATGATAAAGAGTATGTATATGCCCAGGGTTATGAAAATTTTATTCAGCACTTGTTGAAAGATTTTCCGGCAGAAGAGAAAGCATTGCGGATGTATTGCGATAAGATAAAAGAAGTTTGCAGCAAATTTCCTTTGTACAATTTAAGATCGGGTGGTAATATCAATGAAAAAACCAGTGTATTGGAAATTGATACCAGGGCGTTTATCGAATCGGTTACAACAGATAAAAAATTGCAATCAGTATTGGCGGGTAATAATATGTTGTACGTACTTCAATCCGATAAAACCCCTTTCTACGTTCATGCCATGATCCTGAACAGTTATATTGAAAGTTCCTGGAAATGTATAGATGGGGGTTCTGATATTGGAAAATACATGGTACAAAATATCAGGACACATGGAGGTGTTATTCACAGGAATAGTGAAGTAAAAAAGATCATCGTTGAAGATGGGAAAGTTAGTTCAGTTGAATTAGCAGATGGTTCACGTGTTTATGGAAAAAGTTTTATTTCAAACATGCATCCCTTACGAACTTTGGAAATGACGGAAACCGATGTTATCAAACACGCTTACAAGAACCGTATCAAAAGCCTGGAAAACTCAATCGGCGGATTTGTTATCAATATTGTTTTCAAAAAAAACTCTTTTAAATATTTAAAGCATAATTATTATTACCACAAAGACGGGCATGTTTGGGACCTGGTTGATCACACAGAAGAAAACTGGCCGCTTTGTTACGCAGTATTTTGTTCGGCTTCTTCAAAATCGGATGAGTTTGCAGAATCCATGACCATACTTACTTATATGCGTTATGATGAAGTGAAAAAATGGGAGAAGACATTCAATACGGTATCAACAGAAGATGACAGGGGCGATGACTATGAAGCATTTAAAATACAGAAAGCGGAAACTTTACTTGATTGTGTGGAAGAAAAATTTACAGGCCTGAGAGATTGTATCAAATCCTATTATACTGCAACGCCACTTTCTTACCGTGATTATATTGGTAATGATGACGGATCGATGTATGGAATTGTGAAGGATTATAGAAATCCTTTAAAAACATTTATTTCTCCACGTACCAAATTGCCTAACCTTTATTTAACAGGCCAAAACCTTAATTTGCACGGAATACTGGGAGCAACAATGAGTGGGTTGGTAACCTGCATTGCATTTATGGGAAACGAAACCATTGTTGAAAAAATAAGAAATGCTTAAAAGAAAAAAATTCTGGAAACGGGTTCTTTATGTATTGGGAGTGATCGTACTGCTGCTGATAATTGCTGTCATATATATGGTGCAGGTATCAAAAGTTCCCGATCCAACCATCAAAGATATGAGCAGTTTAAAACTGCAACGTACTGAAAAGAGCAAGGGATTTTATACATTAAAAGAAAACTGGTTCAGGAAAAGCAAAAGTGGTTTGTATGAATTATATGTAGAAGGAGATCCTTTTGAACGTGGTGTGATCAATGGAAAACTAACCAAAGAGTTGGTTGGAAGACAGGAAGATCATTTCACTGACCAAATAAAAAAAATGGTTCCATCGCCATTTACAAGGCAGTATCTAAAATATTTTATTGGTTGGTTCAATCGAAATCTTGATAAGAATATAACAGAAGAATACCGGGATGAAATTTTTGGAGTATCTGAATCGGCCTCAGAAAAGTATCAATGGCTGGGAACCAACTATCAACGCATTTTAAATTACCATGCCGCTCATGATATTGGTCATGCCTTGCAAACCATGGCAATGGTGGGTTGTACTTCATTTGGAACCTGGGATGAAAGATCTGTAGATAGTACGATGATCATCGGCCGCAATTTTGATTTTTATGTGGGTGATAAATTTGCTGAAGATAAGATCGTTGCATTTTTTAATCCAACACAGGGACATAAATTCATGACGATCACCTGGGGAGGTTTTATCGGCGCTGTTTCGGGCATGAATGAAGAAGGATTGTCTGTAACCATCAATGCTGCAAAATCTGATTATCCATTGGGTTCTGCAACACCTGTGTCTATTGTAACACGTGAAATATTACAATACGCAAAAAATATCCGGGAAGCAATCGCTATTGCAAAAAAAAGAAACATGTTTGTGTCTGAATCATTTTTAGTTGCATCAGCAGCAGATAACAAGGCAGTGATCATAGAAAAAACACCCGATGACCTCGATGTATATTATCCACACAAAAATTTCATTGTCTGCACCAATCATTTTCAAAGCAATGGTTTGGCAGGATCAAAAAAGAACATTGAGCAGATGAAAGAAAGCGCTTCCCCTTACCGTTATGAAAGGTTAATGGAGTTATTAAATGGGAATGGCAAGAATACTGTTCAGAAAACGATCAATATTTTAAGAGACAGAAAAGGTTTGCACAATGCAGATATCGGTGAGGGTAATGAAAAAGCCATTAACCAACTGATCGCCCATCATTCAGTTGTTTTTGAACCGCAGAAAAGGATCGTATGGGTTTCCACAGCACCCTGGCAGCTGGGCCAGTACATCGCCTATGACCTGAAAAAAGTTTTTGCCCTGCATGGTTTGAAACAGGATATTGAAATTTCCGATTCCACCCTTACCATTGCAGCGGATTCCTTTTTATTGACTACAGCATACAGAAAATTCGACAATTTTAGAAAATTTAAACAACGAATTGCAGATGGCGATAAGATTGATGCAGATAGTTTAGTGGCTAGTAATCCTCAATTCTATCATGCTTATGTACTTGCAGGAGATTATTTGTACAAACAAAAAGAGTATAAAAGAGCATTGCATTTTTATCAATCAGCACTTACAAAAGTTATCGCAACAAAGAAAGAAGAAGACCATATAAAGGCTCAAATAAAAAAAATAGAAACAAAAACCCCCTCCGCCCCCTAAAGGGGGAACTGATTGTGTAAAAGATCGGTGCGGAGATTGATGGGAAGAGTTACAAAAGTTTTAAACCCAATTTTACTCCCCTCTCCCTGGGGAGAGGGGTTGGGGTGAGGCTTAACAAAGAAATTATAAAACAAGAATTTTAATTTAATAAACGCCATGATTTTCGGCATCGGTATAGATTTAATAGAAGTAGAACGTGTAGCAGAAAAGATCGGCAAGAAAGCCGGTTTTAAAGAACTGGTATTTTCGCAAAGGGAAATTGATTATTGCGAACCAATGACCAATAAGTACGAACATTATGCAGTCCGTTTTGCAGCCAAAGAAGCATTTTTTAAAGCCATCGGCACGGGCTGGAGAGATGGTACGGCATTTAATGAAATTGAAATAACCAATAATGAAATGGGTAAACCGGAAATATCCTTTCTTGGAAAAACAGCAACGTCCATTGCTGAAATGAAGTTTGGAAAAATATCAGTTTCCCTTTCGCATCTTAAAACAATGGCATCTGCCGTAGTAATAATTGAAAATTTATGATGTATTCTAACGAAACGGCATACCAGCCGAAAGATGTAATAAAACTGATGCAGGCAAGAAAACTGCAGCAGTTGATAAGATATGTAAAAAAGCATTCGCCTTTTTACAAAGAGCTATTTGCTAAGAATAATATCAATGCTGAAGACATAATGGGCCTGGATGACCTGAAAAAAATTCCAACAACCCACAAAGAAGACCTGCAAAAAAGAAATGATGATTTTTTATGTGTAGAGAAAGACAGAATCATTGACTACAGTTCTACTTCGGGTACATTGGGAAGTCCGGTTACGATCGCACTTACCGAGAACGACCTCGGCAGGCTTTCGTATAATGAGTGTTCATCCTTTGCATGTGCAGGAGGAACCTCAGATGATATTTATCAACTCATGCTTACACTCGACAGGCAGTTCATGGCGGGCATGGCTTATTACTCTGGTATCAGGAGGATGGGTGCAGGGATCATCAGGCTGGGCCCGGGTGTTCCGTCATTGCAATGGGAAACGATCTTACGGCTTAAACCAACAGCGATCGTTGCAGTGCCTTCTTTTATTATCAAATTAATTGCCTATGCAAAAGAACATAATATTGATATCAGTAAAACTTCTGTACAAAAAGCAATTTGCATTGGTGAAAATATCCGCAACACAGATTTCTCTTTAAACATACTGG
>JANNBU010000446.1:0-5051 GCA_031385805.1 Ferruginibacter sp. | reverse complement strand
TCAGTATTATAAACCGAGGCCAACACTTCAACCTGCGTAAAATGAATGAGAAAAAAATTATTTGCCTGGCTGTAGATGATGAGCCACCGGCGCTGGAAGTCCTGAAAAAATTCATTACTTCCGTACATTCATTGGAACTTGCTGCCACCTGCACAGATGCAATAGAAGCGCTCAATTTTGTCCAGGCAAAACCAGTTGACCTGATCTTCCTGGATATAAAAATGCCTGAACTTTTAGGCACTGATTTTATCAGGGCACTAAAAAATCCCCCCAAAGTAATTTTCACAACTGCTTATCGTAAATATGCCATAGAGGGTTTTGAACTGGATGCCGTTGATTATTTATTAAAGCCCATTTCCTTTGATCGTTTCCTGAAAGCTGTCAGTAAAGTGATGCAAACCCCCTTGACCGAAACAAAGCAGGAGGATGAAATTCAAAACAATAAAGCAGTGTCACCCGGGTTTATCAATTTTCGCAGCGACCGTAAAATGATAAAGGTTGCTTTACAGGATATTTTGTATATAGAAAGTATAAAAGATTATATCAAAGTGGTTACAGTAACGAATACTGTAATAACAAAACAATCTATTTCTTCGGTAGAGGAAATGTTGCCTAAGGAAACATTCATCAGGATTCACCGTTCCTATATTGTGGCATTGAATAAAATTGAATCGTATAATAATGAACTGGTGTGGATCGCAAAACACGAGCTGCCCATCAGCCGCATGTACCGTCATGAGGTTGGAAAAATACTTAAATTAGATTGAATGACCTGTATTTTGAAACAGGAATAGAATTAATTAAACCCTGCTTTTATATAGCTCCAGCCTTCCTGCTGACGGGATGAGAGTTCAAGAATTGCCACAGGCACAATTTTTATAAAGGGTAATAGCTGACTTTTATCAATATCCATTCTACGCATAGTGTTTGCACATGCTGCGAAACTTACATTGAAAACTTTTTGTACCTCTTCCATTTCTTTTGATACGTTGGTTTTGTCACGAACCAGCATAAACAGACCCGGGCCATAGCATACAACCTCTACAGTTGTATATGGAGCTTCTTTTAAAATATTATTAATTTGAGTAACCATAATTCTAAAATCTGCCGTATCAGATCTTACAAAATCAAACACGATTTTTTGCTCTTTATTTTGTGCTGAAGCGGCATAATAGAAAAGTATTGTTACCAGGAAGGTCAAAAATTGTTTTCTCATAACTCATTATTTAAAATGGAAGGTAGATATATTTAGCGCCATAAAAAGCTTTCCCCGCAGATTTTGCAGAATAAATCAATGCTGATCTTCGCTTGCTCAATCAGAGATAATCTGCGGGAAAAATAAGTTTCAGGAAAGTTTATAAATTTTACCCGGTAAGGAAAGAATAATTCCCTGCATCTCCAGCATCAACAAAGCTTGCGCCGCTGCACTGCTACTGAGGCCGCTTTTTAAATAAAGTTCATCAATAGCAGCGGTTTCTTTTTCCAGTAAAATATCAGTGATGATCTTTTCATCAGGAGTTAATTCTATAAAAAGTTCCCGCTGCTTTTTCCTGACGGGTTTTTCTTTTTCTTTCCAGTTCATGATCTCGAGCAGGTCGTTTGCGTTTGTAATTAACAAGGCCTTATTATTTTTAATTAAATAATTGCAACCTTCACTTTTAGGATCATTTGTTCTGCCGGGTATGGCAAAAACGTCTTTGTTGTAACTGTTAGCAATTTCTGCGGTAATGAGAGAACCTCCTTTTTTTGCAGATTCTATCACCACGAGCACATCGCATATACCTGCTACTATACGATTTCGTTTGGGAAAATTCTGTTTATCGGGATTGGTATTGCTTTTAAAATCTGTAAGGAGGCCACCTGCTGCTGTCATTTGTTTTGCCAGTGATTTATTTTGTGGAGGATAGATCATATCAAGACCATGAGCCAATACAGCAACTGTTTCCATGTTATTTTTTAATGCTGCTTTGTGTGCAATGGTATCGATACCAAAAGCCAGTCCGCTTATTATTAAAATGTTTTGGCCCGAAAGGTCTTCCATCATTTTTTCACAAACCTGTTTTCCGTAATCCGAATTGTTCCTGGTGCCTACAATTGAAATGATCCTGGGTGCATTGAGGTTTGCGGTGCCGCGGTAATACAACAATGCCGGACTGTCGTAACAATTGAGTAAACGTTGCGGATAATTTTTATCGGTAATGAACAACGGGGATATTTTATACTTTTCTATAAAAGCAATTTCTTCTTCACAGGTTTTAAAGTCATTAAAATGTTTGATGCTGTTTGCTCTTATTGTACCGATACCTTCTATATTCTCCAGTTGTTTTTTTGGAGCTTTAAAAATGGCCGCGGCATTGCCATAAATATTTACGAGTGCTTTTGCATGTACATCCCCAATGTTGGGAACATGGGTAAGGGCTACCTGGTATAACAGATCATTATTCATAATTGAGTACGAATGGGCAATATTAAGAAAAAAATACCTAATCCAAAAGCGAATTGATTAATTTGAATTTCGTTTTTTTCAGGATTTGAAGTAATGACCGTTTCCCATTTCTTGTTGGGGTTTAGTAATGACGATAAAGCTTTCGGACAAGAACATGGTCGATAATAATCTACATAATACGAAAGCCAATATCAAGGTTTCGGAATTTCCAATTGTTTGCATATTAAGTTACAGAGAAGTTTGTCTAATTGAGAATAACGTGGTACAGTAGTCTTCTTTTTTGTTATTTCATTTTGATAAATATCATGTTTTGAACCACTTCGGTGAAAAATGCAATGATTCTTTTCCAGATGTTTAATAAAATGACCCCTCTTGATTGACATCAGGCAAAATATAAATTTTCTTCAAATACTTTATTGTCATCATTGTCATCGTCCTGCATATCTTCCAAGTATAATTTCAAAGCGTCTAATACATTTTCTTTGGTTTCTTCGATAGTGGATCCCTGGGTTACTACCGCGGGTATTTCTTTTATTGTCCCTATGAAAAATTCTTCTCCTTTAGAAATTACAATAGTGAGTTTCATTATTCAAAATTTACTACTAAAGTTAAATATTTTTAATTACTTACAACACTTAATTCTGTTCTCCTGTTGAGGGCTTTGCCCTGCTCCGTATCATTCCCGGCAAGGGGTTTGGAAGCACCGAAGCCCTTATAAATAATACGTTTCGGATCGACCCCTTTACCCGTCAAATATCCGGTAACAGATTTGGCCCGGCTTAAACTTAATGCAAGGTTATCTGCTTCCTTACCTACATTATCAGTGTGTCCGCTTATCTGTATTTTTATTGTTGGATTTTCGATTAGCATCAATACAACTTTCTCCAGTTCATCTAATGAGGCAGGTTTCAATTCATATTTATTTACGTCAAAGAAAATATTTTTCAGCACAATGGAAGCGCCGGGTTCTATTGGTTGCAATGGAATATTTATTACAAGTGATGAATCCATTTCATTTTTTAAAAGAGAAAAATTATCAGAATAGAATAAATAACCTTTTCGGTTCACATTGAATGCATAATCTTTTCCTACAGGTAATGTTACTAAGTAATTACCATCTTCATCGGTCTGTAATTTTGAAATGATCCTGCGGCTATTAACATCCGTTAGTTCTACAGAAGATGGCAGTCCGGCATTTGTTTTTTTATCATACACCCTGCCACTGACCCAGAGTGTTCTGTCTGCACGGATGTCTTCCCGCAATTCAAAACGGTAAAGGTCCAATCCTCCTTTGGTATCCCCGCGGTCACTTGCATAATAGGATGTTTTTCCATCAGAAGCCACGATCAGTGAACCTTCGTCATCAATTGTATTGATGGGATAACCGAGGTTTTCCGGTTTGCCCCAGGTGCTGTCATTTAATTTTCTTGAAAGAAAAAGATCGGTCATCCCGTATCCCAAATGGCCGTTGCTGTTAAAGTAAAGTGTTTGATTATCTGCATGTATGAAAGGGCAACCTTCGTCGGCCTTCGTATTAACATCGGCGCCCAGGTTAATGGGTCTTCCCCATTTACCATTTGTCGCCCTGTGTGTTACCCAAATATCCCTTCCGCCGTAACCACCTTCCTGGCTGCTTGAAAAATAAAGATCTTTTTTATCCGGCGATAATGAAGGTGATGATTCCCAGTAATCTGTATTTACTATGGGTCCGATATTTTCTGGTTCTGTCCAGCTTCCGTTTTTTGTTTTGTAAGCAATATACAGATCACAACTTCCCTGTCCTTCGGGGTAATTACAACCCGTAAAGATGAGCCATTTTCCATCCTGCGAAATATTCTGGGCGCCTTCATTAAGATTGGTATTTATCTTTCCACCAACGGCTTTTGCATTGCTCCACTGACCGTTGATGAAATTACTTTCATAAAAATCCTCATCGTTGTTCACACGCCGGGTAAATATCATCTTATTGCCATCGATGGTTAAAGAAGGAAAGTATTCAAGGGCAGCACTGTTAATACTGTCACCCATATTCTGCGGGGCAAAGACATAATTACCTGCCGGGTGTTTTTTATTGTAATCAATTGCGAATTCAAAAACGGTTTTTCGGTAATTGCCTGCCTGGATGCTTTGTTTATTTAATGAAGGATTGCTGAGAAATTCATTTACGGTATTCAATGCTTTTACAAAATTTCCTGTACCTGCCAGTGAAATGGCATAAGGAAGGAGGTATGTGTTTGAATAAACAGCATCCATTTTCAAGGCAGTCTCAAAATCATTCACGGAAGCATTATAGTTCTTTAAATTTGCGTATATCCCTGCACGTGATAAATATACATCTACGAATTTCGGATCCAGTTTAAGTGCTTCGTTGAGGTGTGCGATGGATTCACTGTACTTTCCTTCCTGTGCTTCTTCGTAAGCAGTACCATACACTTCGCCTGCTTTTTTATTTACTTTATCGGGATCGTACCATTGGGCAGAAGTAAAAAGAAATAAGAAAGTTGAAATCAGGAATAAGAAAGTTGGTTTATAATAAATGCGGATGCTCTTTTTCATTGTGGGATTTGTGGGATGAAGGTAGAAATAAAAAAGAAATGAGTAAGTT
>JANNBU010000437.1:0-9622 GCA_031385805.1 Ferruginibacter sp. | reverse complement strand
AATGCGGTGGTTCAACTCACTATTCCTAATAACAATACCTGGTGGGCAACAACTTACGGTTTCACCGACGGTACAGGCACTGTTGCCGGCCTTGTGCCTGCAAACCTTGGCCTTGTGATGAATATATCTCCCAATATTTATAATTGTACCACGCCTGTTGCTACACAAAATATCGGGCCCTTCAGTACCGATACCAGTATTAATATTACTGTTACCATAAATGCATCACAATATATAACGGTCAGCGGTACACTCAACGATTGCAACGGGCAGCCGGTGCAATCCGGAACAGCGTCATTGCTGATGGGGAATTACAATTATTATACTGCCCCTGTTGTCAATGGAAGCTATTCTATTTCTGTGCCGTTCTGTTCCGGCTCATCAACTGCTACAGTGTGGCTGGTAGATAGTACTACAGGAGCTTATGCCAATCCTGTTACCGTGCAGGTCTCAGGCAATACCGTTACCGTTCCAACGCAGGTGGCTTGTGGCACTGCACAGAATGCGGTATTCGTTTCGAATGGCTGCCAGGTGATTGGAATCTATAACGTGGGTATCCCACTTAACTCAACAAATTATATTGCGGTTGTCTTAAATGTACTGGTGCCGGGAGCCTACAATATTACATCATCGTCAGTAAATGGAGTTCAATTCTCCGGTTCGGGTACTTTAACTCATACCGGGTTGGATACTGTTTATTTACCGGGAACAGGGAACCCTGTGAACTCCGGTACCTATACTGTTGCAACGTCAACCAATGGCGGCGTAACCTCGTTCTGCGGTGCTATACTTACTGTTGGCAGCAATGTACAACCGGCCATTTTCAGCCTTGGCGGGCCGGGTGGTTGTGCAGGTATTGTTATTGCGGGTAATTATGTAGTGAACTACCCACTTCAGCCAACCGATTTTGTAACACTAACGGTCAATGTTACCAGTCAGGGAACTTATAATATCAATACGGGAGCCGCCATCAACGGAATGAGTTTTTCAGGTTCGGGGGTATTTACTTCAACTGGTACACTCACAGTTGCATTGGCTGCATCTGGTACGCCTGCAACGGCTACCACGAGCACATTTACCACACAGGCTAACGGTGTGGCGGGATGTACCTTCAATATCATTTCAACCAGTACAGGGTCGGCCGTGTATACTTTTGCCGGTGCCCCGGGAAATTGTTCTGGTGCAACCATTGCCGGTACTTACCAAACCGGTGTACCCCTTATTGGCCCCAATACAGTGGCTTTACAACTTGATGTTACTTCGGCCGGTGCATTTAGTATTATGACAAATACAACCAATGGATTTAGTTTCGCCGGCTCGGGTGTGTTCAGTACGATCGGTGTTCAAACTGTTTTATTAACTGGCAGCGGAACACCACAAGCACCGGCTGCCAATACTTTTATTGCCAATGGCGGATCGGCACAGGGATGTGTGTTTGTAGTGACGACTAATTAAAGGTTTCCCTGGTTCGTGTCTTCACGGAACAGGGAAACACCTTTCTACATTAGCCAAAACCTTTCACGGCCTTCATCTCCCTTTGCAACCAATTTTCTTTTGGATAGTTTGCATTTTTACTGATCGTATGAATAGAATATGCCTGTCGCGACCTACCACTGGTATTGGGTAAACTATAGTGTGGAAGCAAACCATGTAAAACAATACAGGTCCCTTTCTTTACTTCTAACGGCATCATTCCTTCCATGGAATAAGGTTCATTGTTCAGTGTGATCATTTCTGTTCCGCCGCCTGCTTTTCGTTGAAACTTTGAACGTAACGCTGTTGCATGGCCGCCCTTTTTTGCCCAGAGACAACCGTTTTCCTGTGTGGCGTCTTCCAATGCAAACCAAAAGCCGATACAGGAATCCGGTTCAGTGAAAAGAAAAGTAGCATCCTGGTGTACATCCACCACACCACCAATGCGTGCATGTTTTAAGATGAGCATGCTTTGAATGATGAGCCAGTCATCCAGTTCAAGTTCATGCACTAATTTTTTCATTTGTGCTGAACGGGAAAAATTATTGAATACCGGATCAAGATCATGCAAAGCATGACCAATCTTGTTGAGTGAATGAAACAGGTCGCCTTTTAATTTTCCTGAATTATCAAAAGCATCTTTCTCAAAAAAGTATGAGATCTTATCACCCGAGTTTAAAAAATAATCATCGGTTGTTTTTGCCTGGTTGGAAGTTTGGAAAACAGAAGGATGCCCATCGAAGTTGAAACTGCCGGCAAGTTCTTCGCCCCGTTTCATCAATGCATTGCATTCATTAGCTGTGTTGAAGTCTTCTAATACAAGGAAACCATCATTGTGGAATTGTTGAAGAGAATTCATTTTATATAATTTTATTTAACTATCAGATCTGCTACCAGCGATGTCCATCCTGTTTGATGGCTGGCACCCAAACCAGCTCCCGTATCTCCATGAAAATACTCAAAAAATAAAACAAGGTCTTCATTGCCGGGTCTGGTATAAAACCAATTGTAAGCACCATACAATTTCCTGTTGCCGTTATCATCTTTTGCGAAAAGACTGATCACCCTTTCCGATAATAATTTTGATACATCTACCAGGTTCATCATATTGCCGGAGCCAACCGGACACTCTACCTGTAAACGATCGCCATAAAATTCTCCGTATTTCCTGATAGAATGAATGATGAGATAATTGATGGGCATCCATACCGGCCCACGCCAGTTGCTGTTTCCACCAAAAAGATTGCTGGTAGAATCGCCGGGATCATATTGAATGGTATAGGTTTCCTCGTCAATGATAACTGTATATGGATTGGCTTCATGATATTTTGATAAAGCCCTTATGCCACCGCAGGATAAAAATTCGGCCTCATGCAGTAAACGTTTCAATAAAAAAATTAACCGTTCTTTTTGTACCAGGGATAGCAATATCTTTTCACCGTCGCCCCGTTCTTCATTGGGCCAGAAAAGTTTATTCTTTGTTCTGTAATCTTCAAACCAGCTTACACGTTTTTTAAAATCAGGTAGTTTATCAAATGTTTCTTTATTAATGGTACTAACAGCATACAGGCTGGTAAGACCAACGGCACTCTGTATACGCAGTGGCAAAGGAGCTGCGCCGGCAATACAAAGTGTATCGTAGAAAAATTTATCCTCATCATTCCACATAGCATGGTTGTTCAGCGATTCAGCGATCAAAACAAAATGTTCAAAGAATTTTGTGGCAATGTCTTCAAAGCCCAGGTCGTGCAGGGATATCTCCAGAGCTATATCCATCATATTCAATGCATACATTCCCATCCATCCCGTGCCATCTGCCTGTTCTAATTGCATCTCTTCATCAAAATGATGGCTCCTGTTAAAAACACCGATATTGTCGAGCCCCAAAAATCCGCCTTCAAATATATTGTTGCCATTCGGGTCTTTGCGGTTTATCCACCAGGTAAAATTTATAAGCAGTTTTTGGAATACTTTTTTTAAAAAAATAAGATCGCCTTCGCCATAGGTTTGCTTTTCTATCCGGTAAATTTCCATAGCAGCCCATGCCTGAACAGGAGGATTTACATCACTGAAATTCCATTCATACGCCGGCAACTGGCCATCGGGTTTCATATACCATTCCCGCATGATCAGTTGTAGTTGGTGTTTTGCAAAAACCACATCTACCATTGCTAATGATATACAATGAAATGCCAGGTCCCAGGCTGCATACCAGGGATACTCCCATTTATCAGGCATAGCAATAATGTCCTGGTTTTTGAGGTGGGTCCAGTCTTTATTCCTGCCATTTTGTTTGGCTTCATTTACGGGAGTAATACCATCACTGGTAGTTAGCCACCGTTCAACATCAAAATGATAATATTGTTTGCTCCACAACAGGCCAGCCAACGCTTTGCGATGTATATTCTTAAGATCATCAGAAATACCGGTTGGTAAAATAGCATGGTAAAAATCATTGGCCTCTTGTTTTCTTGCAGCAAAAATATTTTCAAAGCCATCAGAAAACGGATCTGTGTTTTCCTGATTGGTAAGCCTGCAATAAATTGTTTTTGTTTCGCCGGCATTTACCAATAGTTCATATACCGGCGAAAACTTGGTGCCTTGCTTTTTTGTGCGAAGCTTTATTTTATTTACACCATTTATAATGGCATCATGAAATGCATCTTTTGTAAACGGTGTTTTTTCCCGGGAAGCATCTACTTTGTTGAAATTGGTTTCATTTTCTGTAAACAACCTGTCATCAGGTGGTTGAAAATAAAAATAATAATTACCCAGCCATTGATTGTTTGCTGTTACAGCATTTTTATTAAGCAGGCTGATCACCGGTTTGGGATCATCCGGCGTATAAACCCATTTGTTATAAAACCATAGGGTAGGCAATACAGTTATGGGTGCTGCTATTGTATTGCGGTTGCAGATATCAATTTTAATAAAGATATCTGTGGAGTTTTGTTTGGCATAGGAAATGGTTACATCAAAGTACTCATCTTTATTAAAGATACCGCTGTCTAAAATTTCATACTCGGGTTCCAGTTTGGTCCTGGCCCTGTTTGTATCCCAAAGGTCTTTGTAAGGAAATTCGTTTTGCGGATACTTATATAAATACTCCATATAATAATGGGTAGGGATATTATCCTGGTAGTAATAGAGTTCTTTCACATCTTCACCATGATTGCCATCATAATTTCCTACACCAAAAAGGCGTTCTTTTAAAATGGGATCTTTGCCATTCCACAAAGCCACGGCAAAACAAAGATTTTGAAAATAGTCGGATATGCCGGCAATTCCGTCTTCGCCCCAGCGGTAAGCCCTGTAATGTGATTGTTCAAATGGAAGGTATCCCCATGCATCGCCGCTGCTGCCATAATCCTCTCTCACGGTGCCCCACTGTCTTTCACTGAGATATGGCCCCCACTGCTCCAGTGGCATTTCTTTTTTATTGTTGATATGTAACCGCTGATGTTCTGCTGTCATGATACTTATTTTAAAAGGGATTGTGCCAACACGATAAAAACTGTTGGCATTCCCGGTTCATAACAAGCAATCTTTGAAAGGAAGGTATAAAAATAGGCAATATCGGGGATGTGATAATTTGATGTTGGCGGGCACAATATTAATACTTTGTTTAATATACTACTATCGATACTTAACTATGTATTTCTTACATTTAATGTTATATTTGCATACATGATAAAGCGCAGAATTGAAAATACGCTACAGGAAATCCTGCAAAGAAGCCCTTCGGTTGCGCTGATAGGGCCCCGACAGGTTGGTAAAACAACGATTGCACTCAATATCTCTGAATTAATCCCTTCCATCTACTTAGACCTGGAAAGTCGTCTTGATTTTGAAAAAGTACGTGATATAACAACTTTTCATGCCGAAAATAATGATAAGCTTATCATCCTGGATGAGGTTCAACGGTTACCGGAAATTTTTGCATCTCTGCGTGGCATTATTGATAAAGAGCGCCGCAAAGGAAATAAAACAGGCCAATTTCTTTTTTTAGGATCGGCTTCTATTGACCTGTTGCAACAATCCGGGGAATCTCTTGCTGGTCGTATTGCTTATCTCGAACTTTACCCGGTAGATGCGCTGGAGTATACTGAAAACAGCCCTGAGAAACTTACCACACTTTGGTTACGGGGAGGCTTTCCCGAAAGTCTGCTGGCACAATCCGATAAAAATAGCCTGGATTGGCGGCTTGATTTTATAAGGACATACCTGGAACGCGACATTCCACAATTAGGACCCCGCATTCCGGCAGAAACACTTGAGCGTTTCTGGACAATGCTGGCGCACAATCAGGGAGCTGTTTTAAATGCAGCAAACCTTGCACGAAATCTCGATGTTTCGGGTGTAACGATAGGACGCTATCTTGATTTAATGTGCGACCTTTTACTTGTAAGGCGTTTAAAACCCTGGACATTCAATATCGGTAAACGACTTGTAAGATCCCCTAAAATTTATGTACGTGATAGTGGCATTACACACGCCCTGTTGAACATCTCAACATATAACGATCTGTCAGGCCATCCGGTAGTGGGTGGAAGCTGGGAAGGATTTGTAATTGAGAATATAATGTCCGTTACAGCTTCAAGAGTTCAGCCCTTTTATTACGGTACATCCGGTGGCGCCGAAATTGATCTGATCCTTGAATTTTCACCGAAAGAAAAATGGGCTATTGAAATAAAGGGTAGTGCAGCGCCATCTTTATCCAAAGGATTTTACATTGCCTGCAATGATATAAAACCACAAAGGAGGTATGTAGTATATGCAGGCAAAGATCAGTTTTCACTTACCGATGCTGTCATAGCAATTTCTTTACCGGATCTTATGCAGGAAATTTTGAAGCAACAACAATAATAAAAGTATACGGTTGGGGCTATTCGCATAAATTCAAAGATTCGGCATTCTTACTCGTGATGATGATACTGGTTACTTTTCCTGCTGCATCAAAAAATAATACTAAGCTGCCATACCGCATCTGGTATGATTCCCATTTGATATCTTTTTTAGCAGGTATCCCTAGCCATTTAAATAAATTGTTGCGGTTGGTGCCCATCAGCGGCATGCTCATGGTTCCGTTGTAATTTTCTTTTATTTCGATATAATCGCGGTAGGTGTGAAAATAAACGCCTTTGTCTTTAAAGTAAACACCGCCACAACCGCCGGTTGATAATTCATCTATAGCTTCGGTATAACAGGGAAGCCGGTTTATAATATCACCAAATGGCGACTGGGGATACATTTTACTCACTGTTCCATCAAGTATATCTAAATGCAAAGGCGGGCAATACGGTGTTGAACGCAATTGAGCCTGTAATGGCAGACTGTAAATGAGGATGGCTAATGCCAGGAAGCATGATTTCATTTTCATAGGTTTTATTGTGATCTCGGCACCAAGATAAAAATTTCCTTTTGTAAATAAAAGTCTTTGGGATAAAAACATATTTATTGACGTAATTATACCTCGTAGAACCCTCATTGGTTTAGTTGCTGTATATATGCCGACATGCTTTGAATCTACATTTAAATTCCGTTTCTTTAACTACTACTTACATAGCTGTTCTCTAAAGCTCACTGATGAAATCCGGAAATGTTTCTAAAAACATAAAACATTCGTTCATGAAAACATTTTTATTATTGTATTATCCGGCCTGCTGATAAGCTATTACAACAACAGAAAAATAACCAGGATCATCAATGACAAAACAAATCATGATACAACTGCCAGGGTGTATTCATTGTTGCAAACAACTGATAAACCATTTGCATATTATGTTACACCGGGAGGAGAAAAGATACTCTTACAAAAAATACAAGCGGAAGGGCCCGAAAGAATTCATGAACGACCTTTCTATCGGTCATGCCGATAGCAGAGTAGCTTATGAAGACAGGAATGTAATTATAAGAAAGGCATATCTATATACAATAACCATTGAAGATGATAATGACTTTCATTTACTGATAGGAACAACGGCGGTATATGATCCTGCTACAACAAGAGTTTTTAATGCCGAAGTTCCCGGAGTACCAACTAACGGAAGTGCAGCAACGAAAGAACATATCAGGGAGCTGCGTGAAAAACTACTCAATATATTCAATGGCATTCCTGTTTGTGGCAGAAATGGTTATTTGCAACAGTATACAAAGATATTTATCAGGGGCTCGCTTTTTCCTGACTTCAACACTGGGACACCCAAACGCAAAAATCAAATGACTTAGCCAGTAGTCGTTACTCATCAGTGAGATAAAGATGTTTGAAAATTACCTCTTTAGTTTTTGGGGTAATAACCTTTATGCAATAAATGGTCTTAGCTGTGTCAATTGCTTTTTCGGGGCTTAACCCTGCATTCTTTTCCACTAGCTGCCTTTCAACTTCTTTGATATCTGAAGAACTACCAATCATTTTTACAGGCTTGTATTTGCCGGAACTTTTATCAATTACCTGTACACTGATAATACCACTGGGATTATTTTCCTCCAAACAAACATGTCCAAAATTAACCAGGACACCCAATTTTAATCAAAAAACCAGGATAATTTACTGGCTTTCAATACTGCCTTATTTCAATATTGCAAATGTGTCGAAGTCAGGAGATCATCACGTCTTAAGAGATCGTTCTGATAAGTTTATTAATTCTTTATTTGCTTTGGGGGGGTAAATAAAAAAGCTGTCGGGTAGAGACAGCTTTTTTATTTATTCATTTTTTTTCATTAGCTTACCAATGTACCAACTCTTTCTCCTGTAATCACACTTAGCAGATTGCCGGGTTTATTCATATCAAAAACGATTATAGGAAGATCATTTTCCATACAAAGTGTGAAGGCAGTCATATCCATTACTTTCAGGTTTTTGGATATACATTCTGCAAAAGATATTTTTTCATATTTGGTAGCTTTAGGGTCTTTCTCAGGATCTGCAGAATATATTCCGTCTACCCTTGTACCTTTTAATATTACATCGGCCTTTATTTCAATAGCCCTTAATGAACCAGCGGTGTCGGTTGTAAAATAAGGATTTCCTGTTCCTGCTCCAAAGATCACAACCCTGCCCTTTTCTAAATGGCGCATGGCCCGGCGGCGGATATATGGTTCAGCGATCTGCTCCATTTTTATAGCACTTTGAAGCCTCGTGTAAACCCCCGCTTTTTCCAGGCCTGCCTGTACTGCCATACCGTTTATCACGGTGGCAAGCATTCCCATATAATCTCCCTGTGCCCTTTCTATACCTGTTTCTGCCTCATTCATACCACGATAAATATTACCGCCGCCGATAACAATAGCCACCTGCACCCCCATTTCTGTTACTTGTTTAATATCCTGGGCATACTGTGCGATTACCGCGGAATCCATTCCAAAGTTTTTTTCGCCCATCAAAGATTCGCCGGAAAGTTTTAGTAAGATTCTCTTATATCTTGGAAGCATGTAAGATGTATGATTTTTTGATGTAAGATGTATGATTTCTTTGCGAAGATAATGGATTCAAGGAAACAGTAATAATATCTGTACATTACCCAGACATCCCTTACATCATACATCATACATTTTTCACAGCATTCCTTTTTCATAAGCCAGGTGAAGTGCCTGCGCCCGGCTGTTTACATGAAGTTTATTGTAAATATTGATAACATGCTTTTTGGCTGTGTTGACACTTATGTTTAACCGGTATCCTATTGATAATGCCGGCCCATTAACGGTTGCAAAACTACTGCATTGGTTTGAAGGACGCCTTCCGGAAGAATATTTTTACATGATACACCGCACTCATATTGTAAACCGGTTGTTCATTTCAACAATATCAGCCGACAGTAAGCTTACGCTGGTAAATGGTGAAGAGTTGCAGACAAGTCGGAGGAAGAAGAATATTGTGAGGCAGATGGTGGCGATGCTGGTATAAAAAATTTTATTGGAAAAAAGGGGAATAAAAAAGAGCGAAACAATTGTTTCGCTCTTTAAATTATTTATTGAATGAATTATCCCAATGCCACTCTCTTAAATTCCGTAACCTTCAGATCTGCATTGATACTTTTCAAATATTCTGCAACAGACTTATTATTGTCTTTTACAAATGCCTGTGCAAGCAATGTATTGTCTTTGAAAAATTTATTCAGTTTACCCATAGCAATTTTCTCAGCCATTTCAG
>JANNBU010000491.1:0-5025 GCA_031385805.1 Ferruginibacter sp. | reverse complement strand
TTCAGCATTGCCTTTGTTGTTGCATCATTTTCACAATATACAGTTGCATTTACATCCATGTGATCGGCAAAGAAAGAAACAAGTTCAGAAAGTTTACCGGTTAGAATATTTACTACGCCACCCGGAAGATCAGAACTGTTCAACACTTCTGCAAATGTAACCGCACAAAGCGGTTTTGAATAAGAAGCCAAAATAGTACAGGTGTTTCCGCCTGCTATAATTGGTGCAATAACAGATACCAACCCAAGCAATGAACCATGCCTACCGGCAGGCAGGTCATTTTGCGGCGCAATAGCAGCAACCACACCCATTGGTTCAGGAACGGAAAAATTAAAATGTGATGAGGCAACCGGGTTAACCGAACTGAACAATTGTTGAAACTTATCACACCAGCCGCTGTAATAGATCAACCTGTCGATCGAAAGATTTACCTCTGCTTCTGCCTGTGCTTTGCTTGAATCCTGTTTCATCAATTCATCAATGAACTGTGCTTTTCTTCCTTCAAGCATTTCGGCAATGCGATATAATATTTGCCCGCGGTTGAATGCAGCTCTGCCGGACCATCCTCCAAATGCAGCTCTTGTTGCAGCAATAGAATCCCTGAAATCTTTCCTTGAACCAAGACAAACATTTGCCAGCTTTTCTCCTTTGCCGTTAGTAGCCACATAATACCTGCCGGATTCAGTTCTTGGGAATTGCCCACCGATGTATAATTTGTAGGTTTTTAAAATTTCTAGTCTTTTTTCAGGAACATGATTCCCGATCCCATTTCCATTGAGGTTGATGGTTGATTTTTTTATAACTGATTTTGACATAATCGTTTAAAGGTTTAAAAGTTTAAGGGTTTAAAGGTTCGGGTTCTTTTTGCCTGATTCCTTTTATACTGGTTTTTCTAAGGTATTCAATAAATTTTTGGATCATTGCGCTAATGCGTATTGCCATCACACTAAATCTATCAAATTGCTCCTGGCTAATATATTTTCTGTCTAATGACCTGTATAATTGTGATCGCAATTCTCCACACGATCCTTTTGCATACCCTAAGAAAACAATGAATTCAGCTCTTGTTCCTCTTTCGAATCCTTCTGCTATATTATCCATAATTGAACCTGAAGACCCTTCAATTTGACCAATTAAGCGATAATTTTTTTTAAATTTATCTGCATCTATTAAATTGCCTATATCATTACACAAGCTTCTGCTTAGTTTCCACATTTCAAGATCTTCAAATCTTTTAATTGTTGCCATGAAAGTGATATTTAGGGATTAAATATCACTCAAATGTTAAAATCATTCAAGGTTAAAAAACAGAAAAATAATGTTGTTTTACTTCCCGTCAAACCGTTAAACTTTTAAACTCTTAAACCTTTAAACGACATAAAACGCCTTAAACCATATTCACATACGCCGCCAACCCATGCAACCCACCCTCTCTTCCATATCCACTTTCTTTATAACCGCCAAACGGAGAAGTAGGATCAAATTTGTTATACGTATTTGCCCAAACAACACCTGCTCTCAGTTTTGTTGTCATATTAAATATCTTGGAACCCTTGTCTGTCCATACTCCTGCAGATAATCCAAAAGGACTGTTATTTGCTTTCTCGATCACTTCGTCATCGGTTCTGAAAGTCTGGATAGTAAGTACCGGACCGAAAATTTCTTCCTGTGCAATACGATTTGATTGTGCCACATTGGTGAAGATCGTTGGCCTGCAATAAAACCCTTTCTTAGGAATTGAACAGGAAGACTGGTACATTTCTGCTCCTTCATCCTGTCCAATTTTTAAATATTTATTGATAACATTCAATTGTTCCCTGGAGTTAATAGCACCAACATCGGTATTCTTATCCATCGGATCACCAACGATCAATGTTTCTATCCTGTCTTTTAATTTCTGCAACACCTGCTTATAAACAGATTCCTGCACATACAACCTTGATCCTGCACAACAAACATGACCCTGGTTAAAAAATATTCCGTTGATAACTCCTTCCACGGCCTGATCGAGCGGTGCATCATCAAAAATGATATTGGCAGCTTTACCACCTAATTCTAATGTTGCTTTTTTATTTGTTCCCGAAATGGCACGCTGAATGATCTTTCCAACATCTGTTGATCCGGTGAAAGCGATCTTATTAATATCAGGATGATTTACGATCGCCGCTCCTGTTGCACCAGCGCCTGTAATAATGTTTACAACACCTGGTGGAAGATCTGCTTCCTGTATGATCTCTGCCAGTTTCAATGCAGTGAGGGAAGTTGTTTCTGCAGGTTTTAATACAACTGTATTCCCGGTTGCCAATGCGGGTGCAATTTTCCAGGCAGCCATCAATAAAGGAAAATTCCATGGAATGATCTGTCCGGCTACACCCAAAGCTTCTGTTGTGCGGTTTGGAAATGCATATTCTAATTTATCTGCCCAACCTGCATAATAAAAGAAATGATTGGCAGCAGTTGGTACATCAAAATCACGGCTCTCACGGATAGGCTTACCTCCATCCAATGTTTCAATGATCGCAAATTCCCTTGCTCTTTCCTGCAACATACGTGCTATGCGATAAATATATTTTGCCCTTTCTTTCGCAGGCATTTTTTTCCATACTTTTTCATACGAAGTTCTTGCTGCAACTACTGCTTTGTTCACATCAGCTCCATTTGCTTCTGCTACTTCAGATAATTTTTCTTCTGTGGCCGGGTTGATCGTATCAAAATATTTTTTGCTCTGCGGTTTTTCAAATTTCCCGTTGATGAAAAGATCATACCGCGGATTTATTTTAGCAGCGCTCTTACTTTCCGGCGCCGGGGCAAGGTTCCTGGCAGAATCAAATTTTAATTTTATTGTGTTGTTTCTTTTTGTTGCCATGTAATTCGTTTAAAGGTTTAAATCGTTTAAGGGTTTAAGGGTTAAGAACTTTTAAACTATTAAACCCTTAAACCATTAAACGTATTAGTCTATCGAAAAATAATCCGCCGATTGATATACTCCAGTCTTTTGTTTCATCAATTGCATCAATATATCATTTGCCAAACTGCTTGCACCAAACCTGAACCAATGGTTGTTCATCCACTCTTCTCCCAACACTTCGTTCAGCATTACCAAATAATGTAAAGCGAGTTTTGATTTGGATATTCCACCAGCCGGTTTCATCGCAATACGCTTACCTGTTTTGTAATAAAAATCTCTTATTGCCTCCAGCATCACCAATGTAACAGGCATGGTTGCAGCAGGGGAAATTTTGCCGGTTGATGTTTTTATAAAATCTGCTCCGGCATACATTGCAATATCACTGGCTCTCCTAACTTTATCATACGTTACCAGTTCCCCTGTTTCCAAAATTACTTTCAACCTGGCTTCACCACATGCTTCTTTGATCGTAGCAATTTCATCAAATACAAAATTGTATTCCCCCTGGTGGAATTTTCCTCTTGATATAACCATATCAATCTCATCAGCACCCTGGTCAACTGCAAATTTTGTATCACGGATCTTTACATCACGTGGTGCCTGGCCACTTGGAAATGCTGTTGATACAGATGCTACTTTTACGCCTGAATCTCCTAAAGCAATTTTCGCAACTTTAACCATTGAAGGATAAACACAAACTGCTGCAACTGTTGGCAGGCCGGGATAAATATCAAGCAAATGCTGTGCTTTGTAACAGAGTTGTTTTACTTTTCCATCAGTATCTTTTCCTTCGAGTGTGGTAAGATCGATCATATTCAAAGCAAGCTTCAGGCCATTGATCTTTGTTTCGTTCTTAATACTTCTCTTGGTAAACCGAGATGCCCTTTCTTCAATACCAACCTGGTCAACATGTGGCGAAAGTGAAAAATCAGGAATAGTTTTGGTTGTGATCATTTTTAAAATTTTATTCGTTTAATGGTTTAATAGTTTAAAAGTTTAATGGTTGTTTCAATCGCAATAACTTTTAAACCATTAAACCCTTCAACCTTTAAACGGTTAGGGCTTCAAGCGCTTCTTTTATCAGTCGTTCCACCGCCGCATTACTGTCTTTAGAAAACTGCTGAACAACCCTGTTGGCAACGATCGCATTTACACTCAGGCATTCGTGCCCCAACAATCTTCCCAATCCATAAATAGCAGATGTTTCCATCTCAAAGTTAGTGATCCTTTGATTATTGAAATTAAAATGCGTTAAACGGTCGATCAGTCCCGGACTGCTTACACCCAAACGCAATATCCTACCCTGAGGGCCATAGAATCCCGGGCAGGTAACGGTAATACCTTTGTGAAATGCAGATCCGAATTTTTTAATAAGTATGCCGCTGCCTTTGAATGCATAGGGAATGGTAATGGCTGCATTTAATTTTGTTTGTTCAGCAAATGCATTTGCCATATCCAGTTCATCTTTGCTTTTATCATAAGCATAAAAGTTGAGCAGGTTATCGAGTCCTAATCCATGAGTTGATGCCACAAAACTATCAACCGGAATATCAGCCTGCAAAGATCCTGAAGTTCCAAAACGGATGATATTCAATTTACTGAAATCCTTTTTAATTTCTCTTGTTGTAAAATCAATATTTGCCAGTGCATCCAGTTCATTGATGGCAATATCAATATTATCGGGGCCAATACCTGTTGACATGACTGACAGCCTTTTGTTTCCTATATAGCCTGTGTGTGTTATAAATTCACGGTGTTGCTGTTGATATTCGATCCTATCAAAATGTTTGCTCACCTTTTTTACCCTGTCGGGATCTCCTACTACAATAATGGTATCTGCCAGTTCTTCGGGCCTCAGGTCTAAATGATATATAGCACCGCGGCTGGTGATGATGAGTTCTGATTCGGCAATTCTTTGCATCGTTAAGTTTTTTAGGCCTCACCCTGCCTACCGGCAGGCCCAGCCCTCTCCCAAAGACTACTGTGTGGACACATTTTTTGAGAACATTTGATACATACGCCATCCTTCATACATATGGTAGAACTTAGCTAATCCTTTTTGTAAAACAATAGGGCCAGGCTTTCTTTGAGATACATATCCTTTCCAACCTCCTAAT
>JANNBU010000338.1:0-2029 GCA_031385805.1 Ferruginibacter sp. | reverse complement strand
CGAGCGTTTCATATTTTTTCTGAGCGGCTTTATATTCCTCTTCAGATAACACCGGGGTAAAAATCACCATCAATTCGTAGTTGCTCATTTTACCTGTTTTAAATTAAAAAATTGTTTAGTCCGTTTATTTTTAACGGGAGGCGAAGGTAAGGGAAAAATGCCGATTCCGGATACTGGAAACTTGATTAATTTGAGTAAAGATCAGGTGGTCAATTCCTAATAGCAGAATTTGTGTATAAGTAGATGATATCCAGCATATAGTATCCAGTATCAGCTTCTCAATCAATACGATATACCGGATATCTTAGGTACGCTTTCTCATAATAAGCCGAATTTTCGTAGATAAAATTCAGCATTGCCGCGGAATTGGCTGCAAATTTTGGATCCGCAACTTTCTTTGCCTCCAGTTTTTCTTTTATGCCGGGGTCTTTTTTTAATACATCAGCAGCAATATCTTCCCAACGATAATCACTGTATCCTTCTTTTTGTTGTAGAATAGCGTCAAAAAAATTCCAGGCAAAGAAACTATCATCGCCGGTTGGTTCCAGCATTTCTACTATATAACGGTTTGCAGGTTGGTTTAATTCGATCAGAAAGTCTCCTTTAAGAAAGTGATTTGTTTCTTTTCTAACGGATGTTTTTACCGCATAATTCTTATGATGTTTTTCATAAGGACGGGTAAAACTTTTATACTCATCAATATGATAAACGCTTACGGATATATTGCTGTCCTTTTCTAATTGTTTAACGATCACATCGTTCAATTTTAATAAATCAATCACCGGCCACCAGCCCTGTGGAATGATATAAGCAACTGGTTTTTTAATAAGATCTGCAGGGTTACAAACATTGAAATATCTTATCTTTTTTGTAAAAGGTTTATTGTGATCATAAAACATCTTTTGCAAACCCGTGGCATCACTCTTTGCATAACCTGTTTCATAACCTTTAAACTGTATCTCATCATACTTAATACTGTCGGCATTCCATCTCAGGGGAAACATTTGCTGATTCACTATAGCGTTGTTTGCTTTTACCCTTTGATCAATAATATCTTTGGCATGTATGCCTGACTGTTCTATGAATGTAACCATGAGATCATAAGTAGATTTTACTCTTTGTGAATATTCTTTCAGCATGTGTGTTTCGGGTATAAAAGCAAGTGTATTAAAAAGTGCTGCATAGCCTGATGAATATCGCGGAGGATCTGAAAATATTTCCATGCCTTTGTCAAAATCAGTTGTTTCGAAATTTACGTAAGGAACCATATCCCATCCTTTCGACAACATTCCTTTATACAATTGTGGTTCAAAACTTTCTTTCAACCATTTTCCCAATGAAGGGCCAAGTTTATCATATTGGGTAGTTATCAGTGTCATGGTATGCTGGTAATCTGCGCCATCACTAACATGGTTGTCTATAAAAATATCAGGGTTCAGGAAATGAAATATTTGTGCAAAGGACCTGGCTTCTTTACTATCGCTCTTGGTAAAGTCCCTGTTCAGGTCAAGGTTTTGAGCATTTCCGCGGAATCCATATTCATCCGGCCCGTTTTGATTTGCCCTGGTATATGAGTTCCTGTTCAGGCATCCGCCGATATTATATACAGGGATAAAAGCAAGCGCAACATTTTCCGGGAGTTTTATTTTATTATTTGCAATATCCCTTACCAACATCATACTGGCGTCTATGCCATCGGGTTCGCCGGGATGTATGCTATTGTTAATTAAGAGTACTGCTTTTTTTTGTTGATGCCAGGTTATGGGATCAAACTTACCATCAGCACTAATCATCACCAGGTGAAGCGGGTATCCTGAATCTGTAGGCCCCATTTCTTTTACAGATATTTTCGGAGAATTTTTATCAAGATCTTTATACCATTTTACTGCTTCAAAATAAGTAGCAGATCTTTTGCCGTTGCTTTTCTCAAAAGGAGTTTGTTGAGCGTTTAAAAAAACAACAGGTAATAACAGCAGCGTTGCCGATAAAATATATTTCATAATACTTTCAAGCTACAAATTTTTATTGA
>JANNBU010000299.1:0-15986 GCA_031385805.1 Ferruginibacter sp. | reverse complement strand
CACCAATTATAGCAGGCGGAAACACCTGTACTATTTTGGCTTCTTATTCAAAACCGCTTTGTGCGGTTACATTTGCAGAAGTGTTGAACAGTTCTGATCTTCCGGGTGGCGTGGTAAATATTCTAACCGGTAAAGTTTCTGAACTGGCCTCTTTCTTTGCCGATCACATGGACGTGAATGCAACAGTGTATTGCGAAAATGATGAAGCAACAAAAACAATGCTGAAAGAAAAGGGCGCAACAAATGTAAAACGTGTTGTATTGTATGATAAAGTAAAATGGGCAGGTAATGAGGGTCAGTCGCCATACTTTATCATGGATATGCAGGAAATAAAAACCACCTGGCACCCGGTGGAGAATATTGGTGGGGCAAAGGCGGGATATTAGAACGTTTGGAACGTTTAAATCCCTGCTTGTCGGCAGACAAGGTTTAAGCAGTTTAAAGTTGTTGCTATTTAAAATATTTCCTGTCTCCAAACGTCTTAAACCTTAAACGTCTTAAACGATATTAAACGGTTTCGTACAGAAATCACTAATTTTATCTTCTTAATCATAAAAAATAATAAATATGAAACGTTCCGGTATTTTAATTTTACTTGCAATTGTAGTGATAATAGGTTTTTGGGGATGTAATGGGTATAATGGATTGGTAACTTCTGACCAGGATGTAAAAAAAGTGTGGAGTAATGTTGAAACCAACTACCAGCGCAGGACCGATCTATACAGCAGCATCATCAAAACCATCGAAGGGTCTGCAAATTTCGAAAAATCTACTTTACGTGAAGTGCTTGAAGCAAGGTCAAAAGCAACTTCTATTAATGTTGATATCAATGACCCGGCTTCCCTGGAAGCATATCAAAAAGCCCAGGCAAACCTCCAGGGTTCATTCAGTAGGCTATTGGCTGTAGTAGAGAATTATCCTGATCTTAAAACCACACAGGCTTTCCGTGATTTTCAAACCCAGATAGAAGGAACAGAGAACCGTATCAATATTGCCCGCCAGGATTATAACAAATCTATTGAAGGCTATAACCTGAAAGTGAAGCGTTTTCCAAAAAGTCTCCTTGCCGGTATGTTTGGATTTAAAGAGAAGCCTTTTTATAAAGCAGATGCCGGTAGCGAAAAAGCACCCGATATCAATTTTAATATTAAATAAAAGCCTCACCCCTAACCCCTCTCCATAAGGAGAGGGGCTAAATATCATTCCGAATGTTTTCTTTCTTTAAAAAAAAGGATCTTTTTACTGCTGCTGAAAATGAACGGATCGTTGCGGCCATACGCAATGCAGAGAAAAGAACCAGTGGTGAAGTACGGGTTTATATTGAACCAAAGAATCCCCTGGTAGATCCGTTAGAGAGAGCCGCACTGATATTTTCCAAATTAGAAATGGATGAAACCGACCATCGCAACGCCGTATTGTTATACATAGCAACAAAGGACAAAGAACTGGCACTTTACGGGGATAAAGGTATTCATGAGCAGGTTGGAACAGCTTATTGGCAAAATGAAGTGAAGGAAATGTTGCAAAATTTTAAAGAGAATCATCTCGTTGATGGTATTGTGAATTGTATTACTCATGTTGGAGAAACCCTTCATGAAAAATTTCCATACATTTCAACAGAAGACAAAAATGAATTACCGGATGAAATTATTTTCGGTAAATAAAACAGGAAGCGGCGCATGAATTATTATAAAAAAATATTTTCTTTATTATTTCTCATAGTATTTTCGGTTGCTGCCATTTGCCAGAACCTCCCTCAAAAGCCAGCACCACAGCGGTTGGTCAATGACTATACCAACACACTTACCGAAGACCAGAAACAATCTATAGAAAATAAACTGGTTGCTTTTGATGACAGTACTTCCACACAAATAGCAGTTGTAATTATTCCATCACTGGATGGATATGATGTAGCAGAGTATAATGTAGCATTGGGAAGGGCATGGGGTGTGGGGGGAAAGGAATTCAGTAATGGAGTCATTTTATTGATAGCAAAGAATGACCGTAAATTAAATATAGCAACGGGATATGGTGTTGAGGGGGCCTTACCTGATATTACTGCTAAACATATTATCGAAGATGTGATCAAACCAAATTTTAAAGGCGAGGATTATTTTCGGGGGATTGATCAGGGAACTGATGCGATCATTAAAGCAGTAAAAGGAGAATATAACACGCCAAGGCAAAAAAGATCAAAAGGCGGGGGATCGGGAAAGTTTATTTTCATAATAGCAATCATCATATTCCTGCTTTTATCAGGCAGGGGCGGAGGTGGTAAAGGTGGATTTATGAGCAGGCGCGGTTATCGTGATGTTGTAGGGCCAATGTTGCTAGGTAGTCTGCTTAGTGGTGGCCGGGGAGGTGGTGGATGGGGTGGAGGAGGAAGTTCAGGCGGTGGTGGAGGGTTTGGCGGATTCGGAGGTGGTGGATTTGGAGGAGGAGGCGCAAGTGGAAGTTGGTAGGATTTAAAATAATGGCACTAAATTAAAAGGCAAGCATAAGTTCGAATGATTTGACTTGTTATTTACTGATGATAAGAGTAAATTTAAATAGTTAGCGGTAAAACAAAAGCCATTCTATTGAATGGCTTTCTAATTCAAATACCCTGCTCTACCAAAACTGAGCTACACTTCCAAAATATCGGACTTTTTAACTTTTGTGGAAGTGGAGGGAATCGAACCCCCGACACAGGTGGTTATTTTGTCAATCCGATATTAATATTATCTTCGTCAATTATAGTTGAGTATTGTTCGCAGCAATTCCCAACCATTTAGTTTACGTTAAAAATAATGTTATTTTTCTAGTGTCTTTTCTAGTTAGATAAGCAAAGGTACATCATTTGCTCATTTTAAACTAGAAAATACTTACCACAATGCAAGTAAATTTTAACATAAACATTCTTAAACAATTATTGGTTCAGCAACCTGATAAAGCTGATGCTATAACGAGCAAATTTCCAAAAATTGATGAATGGAAGCAAGATATTAAAAAGCCAACCTTTAATCAGTTAGCAGATTTAGCTAACTATTTCAATATACCATTTGGATATTTTTTCTTAAAGGATATACCCGTTAAAGAATATCCTATCCCACATTACCGCACAGTAAATCAAGGAGTATTTAGCCATAGCGAAGAATTATTAGACACTATTCAAATTCTAGAAGAGCGACAAAATTGGGCAACTGATATTCTTAAAGAATTTGATAAAGATTCTTTAGACTTTGCAGGGAGCATTACAACAGAAATAAGCATTCAAAAAGCGGCTGAACAAATTCGTGAAATATTAGACGTTACGGAAAACTGGGCAAAGACGCACAATTTTGCAACTTGGTATGATGCATTTAAATTCTTAGTTACTAAGACTGAAAATGCAGGGATTTTTGTAGTTATTAATGGAGTTGTGGGTAATAATTCTCATAGAGTATTAAATGTTAGTGAATTTAGAGGGTTTGTATTATTTGATGAATTTGCTCCTTTTATTTTTATCAATAACAATGATTTTGTTTCTTCTAAAATATTTACTCTCATACACGAAATAGCTCATATATTAATTGGGAAAAGTGCTTCTTTTGACTATTCTAATTTGCAACCTGCAAATAATATAATTGAAGATTTTTGTGATGCTGTGGCAGCTGAATTTTTGGTGTCCACTGAATCTTTGCTATTTAACTTAACTAAAATTGGTAAAGATTATCAAAAGTTAGCTTTTCATTATAAAGTCAGCAAGATTGTTATTATTAGAAGGTTATATGATTTAGGGAAAATTACTTATGAAGAATTTTTGGAAGATCTAAATTCCCTTAGAATTATTAAATCCGAAAGTAAAAAGCTATCTGACAAGGCAACGACAGGGGACTTTTACAATACTGCACCTTATAGGATTAGCAGAAATTTTTTCAACTTACTTTATGCAAGTATCAAGCAAAATAAAATACTATACAGAGATGCATTTCGACTATCTGGATTAAGTCCAAAGTCCTTTGATGGATATGTTGAAAAGTACATAACTTAAAACAATTGAATGCTCAAACTAATTGAACCATATATAATTGATGCGAATATTTTCATGGAAGCATCTAGGAAATATTATGGACTTGATTTTGCTAAACCATTTTGGGATGGATTAGTAGATTTCGCAAAAGCAGGAAGGGTTGTTAGTATTGATAAGGTTTATGATGAGATAATGAAAGGTAATGATATGCTAAAAGATTGGGCAGATAGTGAATTTAAAATTTTTTTTCAAAAAACTGAAA
The DNA here is from genome assembly GCA_031385805.1 of Ferruginibacter sp. Taxonomy (GTDB): domain Bacteria; phylum Bacteroidota; class Bacteroidia; order Chitinophagales; family Chitinophagaceae; genus Ferruginibacter. The sequence goes on along the minus strand of JANNBU010000299.1, from coordinate 11,733 downwards.
CTATACCGATAACAGAGCATTATGCAGAATTAGTTCTATGGGTAGAATCAGAATCCCAGTATAATCAAATTGCGAAAAATAAATTTATGGAGCGTGCTAATGCAGATGCATGGGCAATAGCTTACGCAAAGAATCACAAATGCACCTTAGTTACTTCAGAAGTTCCAGACTCAAAGGCAAAAATATCTGTCCCGATGCCTAACGTATGTAACGCGTTTAATGTCATTTATTGCGATACTTTTAAAATGCTTAGGGAGCTTAATTTCCAGTTTTAAAATTTTTAATAAAAGGTTATTTAAAGTTGCAATTATCTGCCTAAAAGGTTAAAAGCCTGACGATGGGAGCGGCCTTTTTTAATTTCCCATTTTATTAACACATACCTTTGCAATAAAATTTTGCACCGGTTGTTTATAACTGTTAACCTTAAAAAAAATTATATGAATCTTACAAAATGCTTTGTCTTATCAGGATTAGTATTACTGGCAATCAGTTCTTGTAAAAAGTCATCAGATAAGGAGCCCCATATTAATTTTATTTTTAAGTTCGATTCAACACAGGTCCGCCTGAATGCCATCGGTCAGCCCGTGGGTGTGCCTGCAAACCATGGTGCCCAATCACCTGTATTCAATAAAATGAGCGCACACTATTTAGAAATGACACCTGACCAGTTTACTGCTTTGGGAGGCGGTGCTATATTGTACAGGGCACCTGAAACTACTGTTGGCGGAGCTAATGCAATTGATTTCAGTAAGTCAAATTTTGCGGGGGAGGGACAAACATTTTTAAGCGTTCCCATAAAGTCATTTGCAGCCGGAACTTACAATTGGTTAAGGGTTTCATTAGCCTACCAGAATTATAATGTTAAGTTCAGGACTGCTGGTCAAAATTATAATGGAACACTTGCTTCTTTTATTGGATTCAGGACCTATGTTGCAAACTATAAAATAAAAGATTCAACAGTTACTGTAAATGCAAACAAGGACCAGGGTTATTGGGGATTTGAAACAGTTGTTCCGGGCTTCGGAAGTTTTGTAAGCACAGGCCAGGCGCCTGCAGGAGCCACTACAGTACCCAATCCAATATTTGCAACTTCACCTATACCACAAGGTTCATGCCTGGTAACGGGCCAGTTTATGGCGCCATTGGTAGTGACCGGAACCGAAACATCAGATATTACAATTATAGTTTCTCTGTCAATCAATAAAAGTTTTGAATGGAATGAAGTGTCAGGAGCAGGAACTTTTGATCCGGACCTGGGAGATGCTGTGGAAGATATGGGAATAAGAGGATTGATACCTTACAAACTATAGATCAGATTCCACATTAAAAAAGTTTACACCTTTTTGGAAAGGTGTAAACTTTTTTTAATGCACCCCATGTACGATCATTTCTTTATTGATCTTCGAAACAAGTCCTTGTAATACTTTTCCCGGGCCACATTCAGTAAAATTCGTTGCGCCATCTGCGATCATTGCCTGAACGGATTGCGTCCACTTTACGGGACCGGTTAACTGTGCAATTAAATTCAGTTTTATCAAAACAGGATCAGTAACCGCTTCTGCAGAAATATTCTGATATACGGCACAGTCTGGCTCATTAAATACAGTGTTATTAATTGCGGCTGTAAGTTCTTCTTTGGCTGGTGTCATAAGCGGTGAGTGAAAGGCACCTCCAACAGGAAGTACCAGTGCCCTTCTTGCACCGGCAGCTTTTAATCTTTCACAGGCAATTTCAATACCTTTTAAAGAACCACTTATTACCAATTGTCCGGGACAGTTATAGTTTGCTGCAACCACTACTTCATTGGTTTCATTAAAAACCTGGCTGCATATTTCTTCTACTTTGTTGTCATCCAATCCCAATACTGCGGCCATGGTTGATGGATTCATTTCACAGGCCCGTTGCATGGCTTTTGCCCGTATAGAAACCAATTCCAATGCATCAGCAAAACTCAATGTTTTATTTGCGACCAATGCAGAAAATTCTCCCAACGAATGCCCGGCAACCATCCCTGGTACAGGATTGTCCAGGCTATTAAAAGCTGCAACAGAATGTATAAAAACAGCCGGTTGTGTTATAGCTGTCTGTTTTAATTCTTCATCTGTGCCTGTAAACATAATATCGGAAATACGAAAACCAAGCGTTTCATTGGCTTGTTCAAATAATTCTTTTGCAGAAGTATTTGTATCATACAAATTTTTCCCCATGCCGGTGAATTGCGAACCTTGTCCGGGAAATATATATGCATGTTTCATGTTGATAGATTTAAGTCATACAAAGAAAATGAAAAATCTTTCAAAAGGAAGGATATAATTTGCCTCAACAAAATAATATTGTTTAAACTATTGGAGAGCTCAAAGTCCTTCCCCTCGGGGAGCCTGCCTGTTCGGTAGACAGGGATTTAGGAGGGGCTTTAATGCAGTTTGGCACTTATCAGTTTCATAAATTCACTTCTCGTTTCATTCTTTTCAAATTCACCAAAAAATGCCGAAGTAGTTGTTACTGAATTTTGTTTTGATACGCCCCTCATCATCATACAAAGATGAGATGCTTCAATAACAACAGCTACGCCGATGGGATCTAAACTTTCTTTTATGGCTGTTAATATCTGGTGAGTCAGTCTTTCCTGTACCTGTAAACGCCGGCTGTACACATCAACTACACGGGCAATTTTACTCAGGCCTGTAATATAGCCATTGGGAATGTATGCTACATGAGCTTTGCCAAAAAAAGGAAGCATGTGGTGTTCACACATACTGTACAATTCAATATCTTTTACAATAACCATTTCGCTTACTTCTTCATGAAATTTTGCTGATTCCAAAATAGCATGCGCATCTAAGGAATACCCCTGTGTCATATACTGCATTGCTTTAGCCATACGTTCAGGTGTCTTTTGCAGGCCTTCTCTTTCTGGGTCTTCTCCCAATAATAAAATACTTTCTTTGTAACTTTTCATGAGTGACGAAGTGATCGCTTCATCATACTGTTCTGTTTTCTTGTATGCCATTTATGTAAATTAAAATATACTATGTTTATTATTGAACCGGGTATTCTACAAAGTTTCTTTCTGTTTCATATAACCTGAGCTGCAGGTATAAAGATTCATTGATCTTTGGTCTTAAAATATTGTAAATGACTATTGCAATATTTTCTGCAGTTGGATTGAGCGTTTTGAATTCAATGCAATCCTCATTCAGGTTCCTGTGGTCGAATTTTTCTATCACATATTTATTGATAAGATCGCTTAGAAGCTTCAGGTCCATTACATAACCGGTTTCCTTGTCGGGCACACCAACAAGTTTCACTACCAGTTCATAATTATGCCCATGATAATTCGGATTATTACATTTGCCAAAAACCGCATCGTTTTTTGCGTCATCCCATAAGGGATTGTATAAACGATGTGCTGCGTTAAAATGTTCTTTGCGGTAAACGGCTACTTTATTATCCATTTTATTGTATTACAAAAGAATGATAAAAATGTTCAGCAATTTGTCGGCTACTTTGTAAAAAATATTTTTATAACAGAAGTGTGCTGTTCATTAAAAAGGAATGGCGATCCTTTACTAAAAATACGATTGTTTGAAAGATTATAGCTTTAATTTCCGTAGTATTCTACATAGATCCGGGGTGTTTCATATAATTTTAAGCAATGCAGGGAGATATTCGCCGGAAGTTTGGGTGAAAGCTGTGTCCAGATAGCGGTAACAAGATTTTCAATAGAACATATCCTGTCTTTCATAAAATCCACGTCTTCATTCAAGTTTTTATGATCCAGTTTATCGATCACATGTTCTTTTACAATAATGCTTAGTTTTTTTACATCAAATACGAAACCGGTATCCGGGTCAGGATCGCCTTTTAAGGTAACATGAAGTTCAAAATTATGCCCATGCCAGTTTTCATTGGCACACTTGCCAAATACTTCTTCATTCTTTTCCCTGCTCCATGTAGGATTGTACAATTTATGCGCTGCATTAAAATGTTCTATCCTGGTAATATAAACCATCAGTACTTCAAAATTTTTGCGAAGTTAGCCAGTATTCAGTGAAATGTAAAGCATAAATACGAAATTTGCGGCATGCAAATCTTATTGGTAGCTGCAACAGAACCCGAAATTGCCCCTTTTTTACAAAAAAAGCCTGCTACAGATTTTTTGATCACAGGCGTGGGTTGTCCTGCTACAATGTATCATCTTACCAAAAGGCTTCATCAAATAGATTATGACCTGGTAATACAGGCCGGGATATCCGGGAGTTTTACAACCTCATTGAATTTGGGAGATGTGGTATTGGTAGGGCAGGATAATTTTGCTGATATAGGAATATCTGAAGCAGGAAAATTTTATACGATTTTTGAAAAAGACCTGGGTGACCAAAACGCTTTTCCATATAATAAAGGCTGGTTGGAAAATAATGGGGAATCGTTAGACTGGTTCCATTCGAAAAAAATAAAAGCAGTAACGGTTAATACTGTAACTGATGATGCAGCATATATTAAACAACTTGTATCAAAATTTGATCCACAGATCGAATCAATGGAAGGTGCTGCGTTGCACTATACATGCCTGCTGGAAAATATTCCCTTCATTCAATTAAGAAGCATCAGCAATTATGTAGGAGAAAGAAATAAAGAAAAATGGAAAATGAAAGAAGCCATTGATAATTTAAATGAGGAATTATTTAAGATCATTGACAAGTTAACAGACAGCCAACATACTAATAAACCAATAAACAAATAAGCCATGCTCCTCAGCATCGGATTTTCTCCTTGTCCAAATGACACTTTTATCTTTGATGCATTGATCAATAAAAAGATCGATAGAGAAGGATTGGAGTTTGAAGCAGTGTTGGAAGATGTGGAAACATTGAACAAATGGGCATTGAAAGAAAAGCTCGCCATTACCAAACTTAGTTATGGGGTTTTACCATTGGTACTTGATCATTATATTTTATTAAATAGCGGAAGTGCGTTGGGAAAAGGAGTGGGGCCGTTGTTAATATCGAACCTGGCTGTCCGGCAGGCAGGCAAGGAACAAGGAACAAGCCTGCCTGACTACGTCAAGCAGACAGGGAATGTTGAAGTGAATACAATTGCGATCCCGGGTGAACATACAACAGCTCATTTGCTTTTTTCATTGGCTTATCCCAATGCAAGGAATAAAGTTTTTTTGCGCTATGATGAGATAGAAAATTTTGTGTTGGAAAATAAAGGATTGGGCGTTATCATTCATGAGAACAGGTTTACATACCAGGATAAAGGGCTTTTTAAAATCACCGACCTGGGAGATTATTGGGAAAAGATAACCGGTAATCCAATACCATTGGGCGGTATTGTTGCAAATAGAAATTTAGATAAAGCAATTCAGCAAAAGGTTGACAGGCTTATCAAAAAAAGTATTGAATACGCTTTTTCAAAATATCCTGAATTGAATGATTATATAAGAGATCATTCACAGGAAATGAGTGAAGACGTTATGCGAAAGCATATTGACCTCTATGTAAATGATTATTCAATTGATCTCGGCGATGCAGGTAGAAATGCAGTAAAAAAAATGATCTCAGTTTATAATGATTCAAATGATCTTAAGATATCTGTAAAAAACATATTTGTTGATCAGACATAGTGTGTCAAACTTTTAAACCCTTAAACGACTTAAACGTTTTAAAAGATATTAAACGCTTTCCTTCCTCAACGCTTTCGCATAAACTTCCAGGCAACGTTTCCTGGCAAATTCATGATCTACTATCGGTTTTGGATAATTGAATTCCTGGAATTCGGGAACCCATTTTTTTATATAGGTTAGTTCGGGATCGAATTTTTTTGTCTGCAGGTAAGGATTGAATATCCTGAAATATGGAGCAGCATCACAACCGCTTCCCGAAGCCCATTGCCAGCCGCCATTGTTTGCAGCCAGGTCAAAGTCTAATAATTTTTCTGCAAAATATGCTTCTCCCAATCGCCAGTCCAATAATAAATGCTTACATAAAAAAGATGCAACGATCATTCTTACCCTGTTGTGCATAAAGCCTGTTTCATTCAGTTCACGTATGCCTGCATCTACAATGGGATAACCGGTTTGTCCGCTACACCATTTTTCAAATTCACCATTATCCTTCGCCCATTCAATACTGTCGTAAGCTGGTTTAAATGAAGCCCCATTTCCCACCTGTGGAAAATGCCAGAGGATCATTTGGTAGAAGTCACGCCAAATGAGTTCATTTAAAAAAATTTCTGAAAGACCTTTTGCTTTTGTTGCAAGCTGCCGGATGCTGATGGTTCCAAAACGAAGGTGCACACCCAATTTTGAAGTCCCCTTTATACCGGGAAAATTTCTTTGTTCAGCATAATGTTTTATAAGTTCTTCTGAAAGATCTTTTGAAGGGAATAGCATGGATGTTTTTATAAAACCAATTTTTTCAAAAGATGGGATTTGTTCAGGAGATTTTTGTAAAAAATTTTTGCGATATTTTTTACAAGGGTATTGTTCAAGATAAAAATTAGTAAGTACTGATTTCCATTTTCTGCTATAGGGAGTAAAAACAGTGTAGGGTTTACCGTCATCTTTTACCACTTCATCCTTTTCAAAAATAACCTGGTCTTTACATGTTAGCAGGCTGATATTATTTTCTTTTAAGACAGAAGCTATTTTATTATCCCTTTCATTTGCATAAGGTTCATAATCATGATTGGTAAATACAGTTTCTATCTTATGTTCAGCTGATAGCTTTTTAAAAACTTTTTCGGGAGTATCGTGAAATACATGTAGTGTAGAACCCAGCTTTATGAGTTGTTCCTGTATCTCTTCTAAAGCAGCATGAATAAATGTTACACGCCTGTCGGCTTTATTTTCAAGTTTGTCTAAAATGTTTGTATCAAAAATAAAAATAGGTAGTATAGGTTTGCCGCTTTTAAGTGCATGGTACAGGCCTGCATTGTCATCTAATCTCAGGTCTCTTCTGAACCAAAAAATACTGATTGTTTCTGCCATTGTTCATTTTATATGAATAATCCTAACAAAAAACAGCGGCATTTGTTTTACAAAGTGATTCAAATATTTTCCGGGTAATAATATTGGAATATTTTTTTGCTTCAATGGCTGCCACCCAGCGGATATTGTAGATCGAATTGCTTAAAAAAATTTCATCTGCATCCAATAGCATTTCTTGGGTTATTTCAGTTTCTATGATTGAATATCCTGCTGAAATTATATTTTGCAAAATAAACTTCCGCATAACGCCTGCTACACAACCTTCATCCAATGATGGAGTATAAAGGATATCATTTTTAATCATAAAAATATTGGCGATCGTACTATCGCATATCCTGTCATGATTGTTTAAAATAATGGCATCATTGCATTGCTGTTCCTTTGCAAACAAAGCGCCCATGAAATAAGGGAGGTAATTGTTGTGTTTGATATTACAAAAATTGTCGATCATTTTTTTAGCTGCAGTATAAATGCATAATTGCAGGCCGTTTTCATTAAGTGTCGCCATATCATCCGCAAGTGGCCAGGATTGAATAATATAAATGGGCGTATTGTTTTTTGCATCATATAATCCACCATCTCCCCTTATGACGGACAATCTTACCCTTGCAGCAGTTTGTTTGTTTTTCTTCAGTAATTGAATGATTTGTTCCTGTAAATTTTCGGCTGTAAAAAGTTTTGGTATATCAAATTTCAATAACTGCATTCCCTTCCATACACGGGCAAAGTGTTCATCTGCCAGGATAAGTTCATTGTTTTTATATTTAATGGTTTCAAATAAACCGTCGCCATATCTTAACCCGCGGTTGTTGGCACCAATGACGGCTGTATGCTCTTCAAAAATTTTCCCGTTAAAATTAAAATAGTTCATGCTTTTGTAAAATAAACTCTTTTTAAATTATTCCAGATTGAAATTATGACTAACAAACTCACTCCCCTCTCCTTCAGGAGAGGGGCTGGGGTGAGGCAAAAAAAATCTCCGTCAAAGCGGAGATTTTTTTTAAAGAATGTAGGGGGTTACATTTCTTCTATGATTTTATGTTTTACTGCATACATGATAAGTCCTGCAGTGGTCTTTGAACCGGTTTTTACTTTTAGTTTGTCCCTGATGGCTTCTACAGTGCGTGGGCTCAGATCTACCATATCGGCAATTTCCTTGGTACTTTTTTCTTCGCACATCAGCCTTAAAATGGTTGTTTCTTTATCGTTCAAATGCACTTCCTGTGATACTATATGCTGAGGCGCTATAACATTGCGTTGTTTCAGGTTACTCAGCAGGGCCTTATTGGTAAGTGAATTGAAATAATATTCACTTTCGAAGCATGTTTTGATGGCTTCATAAATGATCTCGCTGTCGCTGTTTTTGGTAAGATAACTGTTGGCGCCCAATTCCATCAGTTTTGTGATCATGCTGTTGTCATCCAACATGGTAAGCATGATGATCTTTGTTTGCGGGCAAAGTTTTTTTACTTCAGGCAGGGCGGTAATACCATCCATGATGGGCATCTGTATATCGAGTAATATTACATCAGCCTGTATGGTTTTTATCAGGTTGAGTAAATGCATCCCGTTATCTGCTTCTGCAATAATTTTTATATCTTTTTTGGAACTTAATGCTGTTTTAACCCCTGCCCGGTAAAGTACATGGTCATCGGCAATGATAACTTTTATGGGTTCCTGCATGTCTGGCTTCATAATTTATTGGGTAAAAGTAGTGTTTTTTTCAATAGTAAGTTTACGCTTCTATAACGTTCGGCGCAAGTTGAAATTATTCACAGGATAAATAAAGGGTGTAAATACCCTAAGTTGGAAATGGGGTTTTTACGCATAATGCAGACGTAATGCGTCAATAGTTGATTTTACAGGCAAAATGCAGGAAAATGAGCAATCCAAAAGTAAATAATTAATAGCTGCTGCAAAGGGTGCCAGGTTTTTTGTGAATCGGCATTAAAGAAAAATGACCAGGATTTAATTAGTGTTTAAACCCCGATCATTCATCATAAACCAACCAGTTTTTAATTATAGGGTACGGATCAACTGGGAATTCAAAGTTGAGGTATTATAAAATTATATGCAAGGGAAAAACAACTGATTTAAGCGGTATTTTTCTGCTGGAATTGTAGGGATTAAGGAGTAATGTTGTGGAAGAAATTATGTTATGAGTAAAACGATAGCCTATATTGTTACTTTTATTCAATGGGGAGTGATATTCTTATCTTTCACTATGAGTTTAAGGCTTATTAATAATAAAATAATACCAAAATATATGAAAGGATTTTTTTGGTATCCGTTACTTGCTGTCATTGTTTCATTGCCCGCTATTTTTGCTTTTTTTTTTTCGAAGAGTTTGTATCCTATTGCAAATATTAGTAATAACATTTCTCTTTTTTTTCATTTTTCATTTTTGGGCTTTTTTATTATCAGAGCAATACCCGACAGAAAGAATGATTATCTTTTTAAGATAATTTTTGTAATATTTTTTGCATTAATTGCTCTTTTATTAGTTACAGGAAACATTAAAAAAATTAACGGACCAGCTTTTGCAACGGCTAATCTTGGGCTAACAATTTTTTGTATTATATATTATTATAGGCTCTTTAATGATTTACCTATTCTTAATCTAAGAACAGAGCCATCTTTTTGGATAATTACTGGGATTTTTTTCTGTATGACCTTACATATCCCCATGTATGCTACCTTCAATTATTTGAACAATAAAGTCACTTCACCCAGTTATATAGTATTAAAGTCAGTCGCTGCATTTTGCTTTGCTATTATGCATTTATTTTTTATAAAAGCTTACTTATGTTCAGTTCGTCCACACAAGCGGTAGTTATTTTTGTTATAGTATGTACTTTGCTAATTGCTTTGCTGATTGGTTTCATAACTATGATGATTTACCGCTATCAGCAAAAACAAAATGCCTATTTTAAAAATATGGAAGAATTGAAAATTTTTCACGCAAATGAAATGCTGCAATCCCAGTTGGAAATACAGGAGCAAACCTTTGAAAATATATCCAGGGAGATACATGATAATATCGGTCAGAAACTTACACTTGCGAAACTGCATTTAAATACTTTGGATATTAATGATACTAATAAGGCAACTATTCAGTTAAATGATTCGGTTTCCATCATCAGCGAAGTGATCAACGACCTGAGCGATATCAGCCGCAGTATGAGTTCTGAAATAATTTTAAACAATGGCTTTATAAAAGGACTGGAATTTGAAGTAGCACAACTCAACAAATCCTGTTTGTATAAAATAGAATTATCAGTAACTGGCGATCCTGTATTTCTTGATTCACAAAGAGAACTGGTATTATTCCGGATCGTGCAGGAAGCATTGAATAATATTGTAAAACATGCCGCTGCTAAATCCATACTGATCCATTTGCATTATGATGAAGCCATGCTTTCTCTTAAGATCGGCGATGATGGCAAAGGTTTTGCGAACGGTGAAAATACCAAACCCGGAACCGGCATCGCAAATATGAACCGGCGTGCCAACCTCCTGAATGGAAGTTTTGCCATTGAGAGTATTCCCGGTAACAGCACCACCATTAATATTAAAATACCTCTGTATGAAAACCAATAGATCATTTAAGATCCTCCTGGCAGACGATCATATTCTGTTGCGGGATGCACTGGCAACATTGATAAATTCTTTTGAGGAATGCAGGGTAATAGGCGTTGCATCAAATGGGAAAGAATTAGTTAAGCTTATCGAAAAGGGCTTTATTCCCAATATGGTGGTATTAGACCTGAATATGCCCCTGATGGATGGATACGAGACTGCTCAATGGCTGCAGGAAAAATATCCCGATATCCGAATATTGATCCTAACCATGTTCGATTCCGAAATTGCATTGATCCGTTTGCTGCAGGTAGGCGTAAGAGGATTCTTAAAAAAAGACATTCATCCCAATGAACTGAAGAACGCTTTAATGTCTGTTGCCGAAGATGGTTATTATTATTCTCACAACACCACCGGAAAACTGGCCAATTTTTTTCAAAAGAATCACAACAATAATTCCTCCATTGAAAGGGCGTTGCTGACCAAAGTGGATATTGAATTTTTAAAATTAGCCAGCACCGATATGACCTACAAGGAAATTGCGCACGCCATGAATATTACTCCCCGTGCCATCGATGGCTACCGCGATAGCTTATTTGATAAGCTCGGTGTAAAAAGCCGCGTTGGCCTGGCCATCTATGCTGTAAAAAACGGAATAGTTACGTTTTAGCATTCGTGACAATTCAATTTAGTATAATGGTTGAGCGGCCAACATAAAGTCAACTTCCCTTCCTTCGACTGGGATTGAGGTTGAGGCTTTGAATGCTGATTGAAATTCTTAGCTGATTTGTTATTACAATAGCTTAATAAAAAACAAATGCCAGGCCTCCCTCTCCACCTGTGGAGAGGGAACGAGGGAGAGGTCATTCAATCAACTTATTCCTCATCCCATACATGATCAGCCCGCCAATGGTCTTTGCATTCACTTTTGTTTTCATATTCTGGCGAATGGTTTCAATGGTTCGGGGGCTCAGGAAGATCACTTTTGATATTTCTTCAGTAGTTTTATCTTCGGCAAGCAGTTGCAGGATCTTAATTTCCTTTTCATTGAAGTGTATGGGTGTATTGGTACCGTAATGCTGCCTCACGTTTTTTTTCTGCATCAGTTTCCCCATCACAGCCTTATTAACGAGTTCGTTGAAATAAAAATCATCGTTCAT
>JANNBU010000260.1:0-1564 GCA_031385805.1 Ferruginibacter sp. | reverse complement strand
GATTTTATTACCAGGGTGATTTTGCAAACGGAAATTTACCTGCTGTTCATAATTTAGATGCACAGGTCAGTTTAAAGTTGCCGAAGGCGAATAAATCGGTAATAAAATTGGGAGCAACAAATTTACTTAACCAGTATTATTATAATGCTATTGGCAACTCACAAATTGGTGGATTATACTACCTGAGTTTTGGTTATAATATTTATTAGTATTACTGTTAACAGCAACTTTTAAAAAATTAAAATTATTATAATGAAAAAACTAATTTATAAATTCCGGGTTAATTACTTAGTGATTGTAGCGGGCTTATTTTTTCTTGTTTCCTGTAACAAGGACCTGGAACAATTTGCTGCTATTCCAACGCCGGTTTATCCAACAGGGAGTGGTGTTGCTGCAACGATAGCAGCAAACCCTAATGATAGCTTGTTTAACAGGCTTCTCGTTAGATCAGGAATGGTGTCTACGCTGAATGACTTAACAAAAACCTTTACCATATTTGCAGTAGACAATGCTGGTATGAAATTTTTTGTAAACAGGGCTACTAGTGGAATAATACCTTTATCAGCACCTGATGCAGTTTTTTCTGCCTTTTTAGCCGGAACAAATACTACTGTATATCCTCCTTTAACAACTGCTTTAAATTTATCTGCTGCATCAGCGGGAGGAATTGTACAGTACATCACGATAGGCCAAAAATTTCCGGCAGCTACTTTTGCAACTGCAGGGTTCCCAAATTATCCTATAACAAGCCTCATTGTTCTTGACCCGACACAACCATTTGTAAGGATGCCGATTTTCCCTGCAATAGGAACACCATATTCTTATGTAAATACTATTCCGGTTACCGGAGTAGACCAGGCAGCAGCAAACGGACTAATACATCATACTTTTACAGTAGTAGCACCTCCGTCTGCAACCTTAAGAACTATGATAGCTGCCGAAACAACATTGTCTTATTTCAGAGCTGCAATTTTAAGAGCTGATAGCGGAGCGGTTATTAAACCTAATAATGACTCTACAAATTTTCTGAATTATTTGTTAGGTTATGGTGTTACCAACATGACAGTACTACCTCCTAATGACGCAGCATTTCAAACATTGATTTTTGGATTGGTATATTCACAGGTTTTTGCCGCAACTGGAAATGCAGCCCTGGCTTTAGCAACTGCAAATGGTGCAGTAGCTGCCGGTCCGGCATTTTTAAGCACAAATAATGTTTCAACTGCACTGGTTAAAGGCATTATAGCCTATCACTTTTTGGCCAGTAATTCTACCCCGGTAAATACAACCGGAAGTTATAAGCCAGATATAAGGGTCTTTTCTGTAAATGTGCCATCAACGGCAATTTTTGTAAAAACATTAGTTAATAGTGGTATTGCTGTTCATCCAGGCGTTAGTGCTGTGGCTGTGTATGCAGGCCCTTCTACCAGCTCTGTTACTTTTACGGGTTATACCATTTCTCCCACAGGAGTAGTTTCGGCTACGGGCACACCTGCCACTGTAGTGAAGAAAGATAATCTAGCTGTTAATGGTATATATCATATTATTGACAAAGTATTATTGC
>JANNBU010000228.1:0-4500 GCA_031385805.1 Ferruginibacter sp. | reverse complement strand
GCAATACAAAATCAGTAGTTGTTCCTGTAAAAACAAAAACCGTAGTTTCCAGGAACACTGAAAGTGTTTTGTTGAACGCTGGAAATACTGCATTGAATGCAAGTTTTGAAAAAAACCGTGGTTCGCTTCCATGGCCGATTGACAGGGGAATTATTTTAATGCATTACGGAAGAAATACATTGCCAAGCGGTAGTACCATGGATGTTACTTCCGTAACCATTTCATCAGATATCGGTACATCGGTAAAAGCAGTTTTTAATGGAACGGTTTCTACGGTTCAGACCGTAGAAGACATGCAGGTTGTAATTATACAGCATGGCAGGTATTTTACAACGTATAGTAATTTATCGGGTGTACCGATATCTGATGAAATGGTTACGGAAGTAACATCCATGGTACTGCCGCTTGGCAAAGTATTTCTTCCATAGTGCATGGTAATGATTCCCCTGTCTATTGGCCATGGCAGTGAACCACGGTTCTTTTCAAAGCTTGCATTCAATGCGGCATTTCCTGCGTTCAACAAAACACTTTCAGTATTCCGGGGTGCTGTGGTTTTTCTAACAGGAACGGATACTGATTTTGTATTGCTGTTCGGATTGCTAACATCTGTATTACCGGCATTAGCTTTTGCCAGCGCTTTTTCCGCTTCTTTTCTTTTACGTTCTTCTTCTGCTGCTTTAGCCAATGCGGCTTTTCTTGCTGCTTCCTGTGCTTTTTTGATAGCAGCTGCAATGGCATTGCTTACTTTTTGCATCTGCTTTTGCTTGGCAGTGATCTGGTTGTTTAATTGTTTGCCTTGCTTTTTAAGTTCTGCAAGGATCCTGTCTTTTTCTTTTTGCTGAACTTCCAGTGTCTGCATCTCTTTACTTTGAACAAGCAGTGTTTCATTCTTTTGTTTTTTTGCTCCTCCAAGCGCATCTATTCTTGTCCTGCGCAATTCCTGTGTACGCAAAATATTTTCACCCTGCATTTCCCGGTAATTCCTGTAGCTTTTAAGATATGTCAAACGTTTTATTGCATCATTAAAACTTGCCGCAGAAAAAATAAAATTCATAAAATCGTAGTTACTGCGGTTCTTATATGCATACACCATGCTTTTTGCATATTCCAGTTTTAAGGTATCTAATAGTTTATCATAGCGGTGAATATCTCTTTGTATGCCGTATATGTTATTGTTCAGCACCCGCAGGTCTTTATTGATATTATCAATAACACGGTCCTGGAGATTAACTTTTTTATTGATTGCGGCATAGTCACGCAGGCTTACCTGTGTTTGTGCTTTATTGCTCCTGAGCAGCCTTTCTGTTTCTTCTATTTCCTTTTTTAATTGCTGCCTTTCCTTTTCCAGTTCTTCCCTGGTCTGGCTCTGTGCTGCAAATGGCAATACAGCAAGTATAGATATGAAGGCAGTGAAAATGAGTCTTATCATGTACTGAATTTATGGGTTTTACAAAAATACAATTCAGAATGAAATTCTGTAGCGGAAATATCGCGTTAGGCAAATAACGATTATTTCGATTTATAATTTTTGGGGATGTTGAATGACACTGATAATTCTTTGTTAAACTCATACTGCTTAAAATTAAGCCTGATATCAAGTTTATTTTTTTCAGAAGCAATGATCTTTCGATTTGTAGAAAAGTTAATCCCGGTATTACTTTCATAACCATCATAAGTTATATCAGCGGTCCGGTTTCTTGAAACATTAACATCATCTAATTTTATATGCTTTAGTATTTTTGTTTCTGCTGAAAGGGTTAACAGGTTTTTGAATATGGCTCCAACATACGTGATCAGGATAAAATCTTCAGATTGTTTATAGGAATTTATTGAATCATTGTAAAAAACAGGATTGCCGATCAGCAGGTCCTGAACAGCTTTAAAATCTACCGGCAGTTCTGCCACTTCCTGCAAATAATCAATCGACCGGCGCTGAACTTCCCTGGCCTGCTTGTTCAATAAGATAACGCTGTCTTTTGTAATAAGTACGCGGTATACTTCAATATTAAGGATTGTAGCAGACAGCGACATCCATATTGCGCTGTCTTTTACGATCCTCACCACAGCAGTAATATCAGGCTGTTTGCCCTTACTGTCTTCGATATCTACTTTTATTTTGGCTGAAAAGGTTTTAAAATCTATATAATGTGCATTGAAAGCTCTGAGTGTTTCACGAACGAGTTTTATAGAATCTGCGGCTGATTTATTATCGAATATCGTTGTAGAATCTTTAGGAGCTATCACTTTATTTATTTGCCTGGTGGTTCTGCAGCTAAACAATGCCAGGTTCAGTAAAAATATTGCCGCAATAATTATGTACTTCATCACTTTTTTTATGTATTCATTTATTGAAGGCCTGTATGACCGAATCCTCCATCTCCCCTGGCAGTATCTTCCAATTGCTGTGCCAATACCAATTCAGCTTTCTCAACACTGCAGATAACCATTTGGGCTATACGGTCATTGTTGTTTACCAGTTGTTCCTCATTGCTTAAATTAATAAGCAACACTTTTATTTCGCCGCGGTAATCACTGTCTATTGTTCCAGGCGTATTAAGACATGTTATTCCCTGTTTCAATGCCAGGCCGCTTCTTGGGCGTACCTGGGCTTCATACCCTGCCGGAATTTCAATAAATAACCCGGTTGGAATTAATTTTCTTTCCAATGGTTTTAAATAAACCGGCATTGATAAGAAAGCACGTATATCCATACCCGAAGATCCTTCTGTGGCATAAGCCGGCGTATCATTCTGAGAAGTATTTAAAATTTTTATTTTTAGACCGGTCATATTTTATTTGTAATAAAGTTTAATTATCGGATCAGCATTACTGTTCCCATTTCGGTTTGAGGATAGCCTTTTTTATTTATGTAAGTAAGGATCCATGGATATAATCCAACAGGTACAGGTTTATTTTTATAGCGACCATCCCATTTTTTATACTGGTCGGAAGAACTGAATACCACCTGCCCGTACCTGTTATATATCCTCATTGAAAAGGAACTGGTATTGATCCCGTTGATCAATCCAAATTGTTCATTCAACTGGTCTCCGTTTGGAGAAAATGCTGTAGGTAAAAGTAATTCACAATCGCCCCATTGAACATTTACGGTATCTGATGCGCTGCATTTGCTAATACTACTCACATCAACCCAGTAAATACCTGGTTTTGAAATTTCTATTGTTTTGGTATCATTTCCTGTATTCCACAGGTAATCTACGCCATCAATCCCCGCATTTAATGTAACAGGTTTATTTACACATACCACAGTATCCCGGCCCAGGTCAACAGATTCTTTTGGCTTTAGAGATACTATAATTGAATCCCTTGAAACACATCCATCGGTTTCTACCTGTAGCCAATACAGGCCGGGATCGGAAACAGCAACAGCTGCTGATGCAGCTCCCGTACTCCATAAATATGTTTGTGCAGCAACAGTGGTTGCGATCGAATAATTTTTTATTTCACATAAGGTTGTATCGCCCGGCAAAAAATTACTGCTGGGTGTTGCAAGAAAAATATTGTGTGTAAGTGTTTCTGCGGTATTAAGTCCGCAGTTGATACTGTATACCGTAAGTGTTACGGTATAATTTCCTGCCGAATTATAATGATGCACAGGAGGTGTTAAAGATGTTGATTGCTGCGAATCTCCAAAATCCCATCGAACAGAATCAATACCGGTGATCCTGTTTAATTGAAAGGTTACATCAAAATTCCTGCAATCCCCGCCAACACGGATAAAATTATAAGGAGCAAAATCAGCAACAAGGTCGCTTGAAATACACGCAGGTAACCCAAATTGTGACGGATCGGAAATTGTTTTAGACAACAATATTTTATTGTACATGAAATTACATCCGGGTCCGTAAACATCCGGGTCTTCGATCACTGACAATGAAGTATCCTTCCACAATGAATAATATATTTTTTTATCGGGGCCAAGTTGCAGACCGCCGCCGATCCATGGATATGTTTGCGCAAGGACCTGTTTTGAAGCAAGTATGGTTGCTGCATTCATTGAACTGATATCAAACTGGTATAATGTTGAAGGGTCAGTCGGACTGTTATTTGAAGATATGTAAAGTAACTTTCCATTGGGAGAAAATTCAGCCCCATAAATTCCGGTCAATGTAGAAACAACTGCATTGGGTTTGAATACAACCGGATTTGATAAGACACCGGTAATGTTATCAAAATTCATCAGCTCTACACAATCATTCTGAAATGAATGTACCGCTGCTAGTTTAGTTCCGTCGACAGAAAATTTCAAAGCGCCAATGGTATTATTGGGAATACCATTTACGATCAGCCCGGTATTACTTACTACCGGCACAAGGTTTAATCCTGTGGATGTAAGCAGGTAACTATGATATTCATCTGTATTCCATATCCTGATCGTTATCCATACATCTTTTTTATTACAATGCCTTACAGCAGCAATTTTTTCATAACAGTCTTCATCAATATAAATGTTCTTTTCAGTTACTTCACCAAGCCCTC
>JANNBU010000151.1:0-5684 GCA_031385805.1 Ferruginibacter sp. | reverse complement strand
ATTCAGAATTATATGGATTACTCTGATGATGGTTGCATGAATACTTATACACTGAATCAGACAGACAGGATACAAGCCGTTATGCTCGGAGCGCCACGCAGGCCAAGGAATCCAAGTGCTACTATATGCACCCCCACCATTCCAAATGCACTCAGATTCCTTACAGATATAAACGATGTTGATGAAACCGGCGCAGGTGCAACCTGTCCTAAATATAAAGATTACTTAGTATCAGTAGCCCCTGCGATCCAGGCAAGTGGCAATGCCACCGCCACTTTTACATTCGGAGGAACTGCCGTTCAAAATATTGATTATACCGTTCTCGGACCAACTTCTGTAAGTTATGTAAATGGTGAAAGTGGGGCCAAGGGCGTTACAATACGAGTAACAGATGATGCTGCAGTGGAAGGAGATGAAACCATTATAGTTGGGTATACCATAACCGGTACAGGCTTGGTTGCGGGCAGTACCAATCAAACCCATACGCTTACTGTTTTCAATGATGATCTTACCAATTTTATCAATAATACAACCCAGGTAACAACATTATTATCACAAAATTTTGGTACTGTTGCCGCTGGTGGTGCTATACCAGCAGGTTGGCTCAAAGGATCAATTATAGCAGGTACTAATGTGTGGACAGTAAATTCACAATATGGTGCCTCTACCGGGTTTAGCGCAGGCGCCAATGGTAGGGTATTACATATTACTAATGGAAATGCTGCAACTCAAACAGCAGAAACAGCCCCCGCAACTTATACGGCAACCTCTCAATCTGATGCTGTTGTAGTTACAGGAGCTATCAATACTACAGGATATCAGAACATTAAAGTTACTTTCGATTATGCTTGCAACGGAGAGGCTGATGTTGATGGAGTTTATGACTTTGGATATTTAAGATATTCAACAACTGCACAAGGATCCGGCTTAACGCCTGTAACAGATGTTAATGGTGATATTGTCTTTTTCCAGGGAACAACAGCTAAAACTACTGTTACAGTTAGTTTACCGGCCGTAGTTTCAAATCTCCCAAATCTTTGGGTAGCATTTGATTGGTTTAATGATGATAATATTGGGAACAATCCCGCATTTATAATTGATAATATCGTCATAACAGGAGAAAACAGCGGAGTAGAAACTGTATTAAATCAAACAGTGACACAACTGCACAACCAGGCGCAAACGGAACAATATATGAGCAGCACTAATAAAATTATTGCTGCCGTTACCAATCCAAACCAAAATGTTGGTTGCAATACCGCCAGCATTCAAAATGCCGGAACCGGCCGCACACTTGTTGCAACCAATGTAGCCGGCACTTATTACAGAAGTGATAAAGTAATTAAATTAACCCCGGCTGTTGCAAATGCTTCGGCTACTTATCAGGTTACTTTATATTATACCACTGCAGAACTGGCAGTATGGGGAGCAGAAGTTCCTAATTTAAAAATACTCAAGGTAAAAGATGGAATTGGTTTGGGAACTGTACTTACCGGCCCAAATGCACAGGTGTTCAGCACTACCAGTGTAGATGATCAGCGTGCCACTAAAGGATACGTTGCTTTTACAGCAAACGTAACCGGTGGCTTTTCACAATTTATGCTGGCTTCCCAGATCATTGTAATACCTGTTAGCCTATTGAGTTTTGAAGCAAGGGGATATCATAAGAATATCCTGCTCGACTGGAGCACTGCTACAGAAATAAACAACAAAGGATTTGTAATTGAACGCAGCATCAATGGGGTTGATTTTGAAAAGATCGGCTGGGTTGATGGAAAATTAAACAGTAATGTGCTGACCAAATATCAATACACAGATAATTTTGTACAACCGAATATCATTTATCATTATCGCCTTCGCCAAACGGATATTGACAGCAGGGAAAAACTTTCAGAGATCAGGCAGGCAAAGATCAAAGGCTCGGATATAGAAGTTTCCATCAGTCCCAACCCGGCAAAAGACCAGGTGAAATTATTTGTTTCTGGTTCAACAGGTTCAACCGATATTAACTTAGTGAATGCAGCAGGGCAATTGATCCGCACCTGGAAACAGGTAAACACAAGTGCGCCGGCTTCATTGGATATCAGTGGGCTTGCTTCGGGAATGTATATATTACAAATATTAACGCCGCAATCAACCAAAGTTGAAAAGCTGATCATTAAATAAAACAGGTTTGGAAGAGATTAGATTGTTTAGGAAGTTTAGAATTTCAAGACATCAAAGTGTTTGTTTTAAATCGAAAACCTAAACCATCTAAACCCTTCTAAACATTCTAAACTTAGATTTCAGGTACAATTCTTGTTACTTATTCCGTACTTTGTAAAGGCTAAACAATATTTATGAAAATTATCACCGGCATTTTTCATTTTGTAAGGAACAAATATCTTATTGCCGCTGCTTTTTTTATTGTGTGGATGTTATTCTTTGATGAGAAAGACTGGTCGTTGATCAGCAGCCGACGGGAAAAATTGGCCGACCTACAGGAAAGTGAACAACATTTAAGTAAACAGATAACTGAAACCCGCAAAGAACTCGATCTTTTAAAAACCAATGCACAGACGATTGAGAAATATGCCCGGGAAAAATATTTAATGAAAAAAGACAACGAAGACCTTTTTATAGTAAATACCCCATAAAAAAAGGAAAAAACACGTTTAAAACACAATATTCAGGCAAAACCACCGTTTAATAAGCGGATATGGATAATTATTTAATTTCAAACAAGCAATCAACCTTGCCTATGCACAGCTTTACACCGGAAGATTTGTTACAGTATTTGTACAAGGAGACTTCCACCGAAAAAACGGCTGCTATCAAAGCAGCATTAGAATCAGACTGGAGTTTGAGGGAAAAATTCGAAGTTATTTCCACTGGCTCCAAGCGATTAGAAAAGATCACGCTTTCCCCCCGCAAGAAAACTATTGATAATATTTTAAGTTATGCTGAAAAAGCAGTGGAAGAATTAACGCCACACGCTTAAATCAACAGGATTTAATGTAATTTCCCCGTTTCTATAGTTAGAAACGGGGTTTTTTATGACCAAAAAGGAACGATATCAATTTATAATAGATTATTTTTTAGCACACAGCCCACAGGCAGAAACAGAATTACTGTATGATAGCCCATTTCAACTTTTAGTGGCTGTTATCCTTTCTGCCCAATGCACAGATAAGCGTGTAAACCTTACCACGCCTGCCATTTTTGAAAAATTTCCCGATGCTGAAACAATGAGCAGAGCGGGATTTGACGACCTTTTCCCCTTCATCAAAAGCATATCTTATCCAAACAATAAGACAAAACACCTGATCGGTATGGCGCAAATGCTGCAGGATAAATTTAATGGCATTGTTCCCATGAAAGTTGATGAACTGGTACAATTACCAGGTGTGGGCAGAAAAACTGCTAATGTAATTACTTCTGTAATAGATGAGCAGCCGAATATGGCTGTTGATACACATGTATTCAGGGTAAGCGCCAGGATTGGCCTTACAACGGCCGCAAAAACACCTATTGCAACTGAAAAACAATTAATTAAACATTTACCTACAGCTTACATACACAGGGCGCATCACTGGTTCATATTACACGGTAGGTATATATGTTTGGCCCGTAACCCCAAATGCAGCATCTGCGGGTTAAAAATTGCCTGTAAATTTTACAAGAACAATCAGGCCCGGTGATCAAATTTGGAAAATATTCGTTTTCTTTGTAACAATAATAATAGTAAATTACATTCCCTGATTCGTAATTGCTTATATCAAATTAACTATTTGTTTTCATGAAAAAAATAATCAGCCTGTTAAGCCTCTGCATTTTGCTATCAGTGTATTCAAATAATGCGACTGCTCAGTATTATTTTTATAATGACGACTATTATGATAGTCCCATTTTATTTGAAGTAGGTGCATCTTTGGGCGCTATGAATTCTTTAACAGACATTGGCGGTAATAAAGGTGTTGGCAAAAGATTTGTCAAAGACCTTAACATGGGGAAAACAAGTATTTGCGGCGGTATTTTTGTAAGTGCCATTTATAAGAATGCTGTGGCACTCAGGTTGGAAGGAACTTTTGGAAAAATTTCCGGAGATGATAAAGTGTTGGAAAAAGTAGATCCGGCAGATATTGCAAAAACCCGTTACAACAGGAATGTGAATTTCAGAAGTAAAATAACCGAGTTTTCATTAACGGCGGAGCTTCATCCTTTGTATATTTTTATTAACTACGAGGATCGTGAATCAGGTCCTCCGAGAATGTCACCTTATTTATTGGGAGGGGTTGGATTTTTTACTTTTAACCCACAGGCTGAATATAAAGGCAAATATATAGACCTTCAGCCACTCAGCACCGAAGGACAAGGGTTTGCGGAATATCCGGATAAAAAAGTTTATAAGTTACAGCAAATGAATTTCCCTCTTGGACTTGGTATTAAATATGAGTTATCCGACCTTGTTAACCTGAGAGGAGAATATGTTTACAGGGTAACTAATACTGATTACCTGGATGATGTTAGCACAACTTATGTAGACCCAAAAGTTTATGATACTTATTTTACAGGTGTAAAATTAGCCAATGCTATTGCACTTAGCGACAGGCAAATTACCAAGGCCACGGGTCCGGGTGGAAAGCGTGGAAGTCCGAAACAAAAAGATGCTTATTTCAGTTTCAATTTAAAATTAAGCCTTGTTCTGGGCAGACAAAAGATCAGGTAATTTTTTCTAGCTTATAAAGAAGCCGTCCACTATAAAGTGAGACGGCTTTTTAATTTCTGCAAATATTTGGCACTTATGCCAGCATTTGTTTAAGCACTTCTACCAACTCGCCTTTTGTTATCGGAATTCCCATGATCTTATTATAGGCTTTGGCATCTACCATATAAACATCTCTGATAATTTTTACCAACTGGCCATTATTAATTTCGGGTATCAATACCTGGTCAAAGTTTTTAATGATATCGCCGAGATTAGCCGGGAACGGGCGCACATAACGTAAATGCGCATGCGAAATTGCATGGCCTTCCTTTTGTAATTCTGAACAGGCACTTTTAATTGATCCAAAAGTACTTCCCCAGCCAAGAACCAGTATCTTTCCTTTTTCAGGGCCGCTATCCAAATGTTGAGCCGGAATATATGATGCGATCTTATCAATTTTTTCCTGTCTGATCTTTACCATCAGCTGATGATTCTCTGCTTCATAACTGATATTACCGGTAATATTTTGTTTTTCCAATCCGCCAATACGGTGTTCCATGCCTGCAGTACCCGGAATAACCCAGGGCCTTACCAATTTTTCATCACGCAGGTATGGTTGAAATTTATCTTCATGATCACCAAGTTGAGTTTTAAATTTTACAGCGATCGGCTTCAGGTCGGCAGACTGTGGAAATTTCCATGGCTCTGCGCCATTGGCAATATAACCATCACTTAATAAGATCACAGGGGTCATGTGTTGCACTGATATTCTTACTGCCTCATAAGCCACATCAAAACAATCACTCGGTGTACTTGCAGAAATGATCGGCATCGGACACTCGCCGTTTCTTCCATAATAAGCCTGCATCAGGTCACTCTGTTCTGTCTTGGTAGGTAAGCCTGTACTTGG
Source organism: Ferruginibacter sp. (assembly GCA_031385805.1). Lineage (GTDB taxonomy): Bacteria > Bacteroidota > Bacteroidia > Chitinophagales > Chitinophagaceae > Ferruginibacter. Next base: position 87 of record JANNBU010000151.1, on the reverse strand, counting down.
CCCCCCACGCTGAATATTGATGATGACCAATGGTATTTCCAGCATTACAGCCAGTCCCATGGCTTCTGCTTTCAATGCCATTCCGGG
>JANNBU010000130.1:0-9849 GCA_031385805.1 Ferruginibacter sp. | reverse complement strand
ATACATTTACAGACCTACAGCCGTTACAATCCTATAATTATTATCGGCTAAAACAGGTTGACTTTGATGAAAAATATATTTACGGCAAAACAGTATTGGTAAGATTTGATAAGCAGGGAACTTTTTTCATAAGTAATATTTATCCTGTCCCCGCAACAACTGATCTGCATGTATCTGTTGAATCAGGTATTAATAACAGCGGAACTTTACTGGTTTTTGATATGAACGGAAAGATTGTTAAGCGATCAGCTATCGTCTTACATAAAGGCAGTAATATTTTTAATGTAGCTGTAAAAGAACTTACAAAAGGAATGTACGTTTTAAAGATCTGCGGAGATTATAACGGTATTGTTGCAGAAAGATGGTTAAAGGAGTAAGTATTACGACTAAACTTATTTCAAATATTATTTTACAATATTTTGCATGATTAAGATTAATTTTATCAACGTATAAGATCAATTTCTTCCAAAATGATAAAAAAATTAATTGTTGTTATCATAGTATTGATTGCAGGCATTGATTCATTTGCTCAGTTTGGATTGTATGCCTCCGCGGCATATATCAATACGAATGGCAGTAATACATTTTATAATAATACAGCACCGGGGCTTGGACAGGATATTGGTACCACGGCCTTCCAGGGTACAAATTTTGGACTTTTTGAACAAAATTCCGGAACTTTTAAATTTACCGGTGCTGAAATTAAAACTTTCAAAGGCGTATCGGATAACGTTTGTTCAGGAACTTTATACTTTACTGTTTACCTTATCGGTTCAAGGCCCGCATCGCCTGTTTTTACACCTATCATCCTTGGATTTTATTCTAATTGTTTTGCACCGGCCTGTGGTACATTCTTTGGGTCTTATGATATCATGACCGGGGGAGGATGTTGTAGCGCAGGTGATCAGAAATGGCAAAGCCCCGGAAGTGGTTCCCCTGCAAATATTGATCTTACAACTTATGTTCCGGGAAATTATACGCTCGAAGTTTATTATGCCTATACCGGGCAGGATGGCGGTACCGCATGCGGAACAACAAAATATGATAACAATAATAATAACCCCACTAATTATATAGCAAGCTTTACGATAACGATCCCGGTGCCCGTTAGTTTTGGCAACATTTATATTCAGAATAAAAATTATTATAACAGTATATATTGGAATACTTATTCTGAAGCACAAACAAGTATTTTTAAACTGCAACGTTCTGAAAATGGAATAAATTTTTATGACATTGCTGAAATACCTGCAGCAGGTTTTTCAGCAACGGTCAGGTCATATTCATTACCCGATAATGATCCGGTGAACGGGATCAATTACTACAGGATAAAAATGATCGAATCAGGAGGCAGGTATCAAAATTCCCCTGTTGTAAAAACAACAAATAAAATACAAGACAACTGGCATGTATTAAGTGATCCTGCAAATAAAAGTATCCGGGTTTTTGGAATTGACAAAGGAGATGATATTTGTATTTTCAATGCATTGGGTGCAAAGATATTTAACTGCATAGCCACTGAAAATTATCTTAACATCAACTCTTTGAATTTACCCACAGGCATTTGTTTCGTAAAAGTTACCGGCAACAGGCATTCAGGCGCAAGACAGGTATTCATTAGTCATTAATACCCTGTTATTCAAACTTATAGATATAGAAAATAAATAGGCTAATGGGCAATTTTTCGGCTATCCAGGCGTTAAATAACCAGTAAAATCCAATTATATGCATAGAACCATTAAATCTACACTGTCAATCTTACTTGAAAGAGTAAAAATTTTCCAACTAAAGAATAAGATCAGGAAAATGGAAAGTGTTTCCTACCTGAACCTTTTTGAAAGAATGGAATTAAGAGATGCTACATCATTATTGCAAAAACTAGAACAACATCAACAGGAGATCCGCAATACTCCTTTGTTTTCGTTGCAATAAATTTTCTATGCATTCAAGATCTTAAGCACGGTTCCATACAATACTTCTGTTCCCAATGCAAGGTCTTCCCATGATGCATACTCTAATGGATTGTGGCTGATACCATCTTTGCACCGCACGAATATCATTCCGTAATCACAGGCATAAGACAATGCAAGTGAATCATGGAACGGTCCGCTCATTAATTCAGGTGCATCAAGCCTGAGTGTTTTACATTCATCGTGTATGATCGCCTTTATCCAATCGGCGCAATAACGTGGTTCGCTGTTGGTGTCTTCTGAAATACTGTAAGTGAGTTTATGTTTCTGAGTAATGGATTCGATCCGATCCCTCAATTGCTTTTCATAACGATTACGCCTGGCCAGGTCTATATCCCTTAGATCAATAGTAAACACTGCCTCTTCAGCAATGATATTCCTGCTTGCCGGAAAAACATTGATCGTGGCAACTGTACCAACAGTTGGATCGCCCGGCACCTGGGTAGCAATCTCATTTACTGCAACAATGATTTCTGCAGCACCCAGTAATGCATCTTTACGCAGTGGCATTGGTACAGAACCTGTGTGGCCTGCCATCCCTTTCAATTTAACGGTGAGCCATAGAGGCCCGGAAATACCCGATACTACTCCTATCGGTTTTTTCGCAATATCCAACACGGGTCCCTGTTCAATATGCAATTCAAGAAAACAAAAAATACTGCCGGGTGCATATGCAGATTCTTTGAATTTTTGGGGATCGCAACCAAAATTGATCAATGCCTGTTCACGGGTGATACCATCTTTATCTGTACGCTGCAATTCATCTGGTTCAAGTTTACCAAGTATTCCCCTGGATCCAAATAATCCCTTATTAAAACGCCAGCCTTCTTCATCGGCAAAAGAAACTACTTCAATACTTCTTTCGGGAACAATATTATTTTCACGGATCGTTTTTACAACTTCAATGGCACACAATACACCCGCAACACCATCAAACCTTCCGCCATAAGGTTGAGAATCCAAATGTGAACCCATCATCAATACCGGTAGTGAAGGATCTTTGCCTTCAAGTCTTCCGATAAGATTACCAAAATGATCGATATGCGTTTTCATTCCTGCTTCCTTCATCCAGGAGGCGGCTAATTCAAAACCTTCCTTTTCCAGTGCGGTTAGGGTTGGGCGACAGGTACCGGTATCCCCTATCTTCCCGATAAGGCTCATCGCTTCAAAATGTTGCTGAAGGCGGCTTGTATTTATTTTCAACATGCAGATTTTTAGTAAATATATCAAATAGTTCATTTATGAATTGCACTGGCTTTTGTACCACGGTAATTCTTATATTTGACATCCATAAATTTCAAAAATGAGGCTATATTTTTTACTATTACTAAGTTTTATTTTTTATGCTAATTGTTTTGCACAGGTGAATGAAGATGATCCGGGCTGCCGCCAAAAATGCAGCCATGCACAACTCACTTCCCGGCCAGACCAGGTAGAATATTACCAGTATTCTTCCATGGATAAATATGATGTAAAGTATCTGAAACTTGATATTGCTGTAGAAACAGCCAGCACTTATATATCAGGTACTGCCTTAACCGTAGTTAAAGCAGTACAGCCATTAGATTCATTCGTAACAGAATTAAGGGGCAATATGATTGTAGATTCTGTTTTTATAAATGGGGTGAAGATGAACTTTCAACGTGGTTCGGATCATGTGTTTGTTCCCTTAACTTCCACATTACCCATTGGGACAGAGTTAAGCGCTTTGGTATATTATAATGGAACCGCCAGTACAGGCGCAGTTTTTGCCGGAACAGTTGCTAGTAACGGCCTTTCATATTCTGCCTCACTTTCTGAAAGCTACCAGGCAAGGGAATGGTTTCCGGCTAAACAGATATTAAGAGATAAAATAGATTCTGCCGATATATGGATAACAACAAATCAGACTAACAAAGCCGGATCGAACGGCATTCTTTTAGGAGTTGATTTTTTACCTGCAGCAAAAAAAAGATACAGGTGGAAAACCCGTTACCCGATGAACTATTATATGCCGAGTTTTTCTGTGGGCAATTATATCGAATACCTCAATTATGCCAAACCGATAGAAATGGCTCCCGATTCGATACTGGTGCAACATTACATTGTTGACAATGAAACTTATTTTGCTTCTGTAAAAACAAACCTCGATAAAACCCCGCCCTTTATAGAAAAATACAGTGAGTTATTTGGTTTATACCCTTTTAAAAATGAAAAATACGGGCATGCGCATGCGTCTATCGGTGGAGGTATGGAACACCAGACGATGAGCACCATGAATAGTTTTGGATCAACACTCATTGCGCACGAACTTGGGCACCAGTGGTGGGGCGATAATGTTACCTGCGCAACCTGGAACCATATCTGGCTCAATGAAGGTTTTGCAAGCTATTGTGAATACCTGGCAGTTGAAAAACTCCCGGCTCTGTTTCCAACTACAAACCCAGCTACCTATATGCAAAGTATACATAGCAATGTTTTAAGTCAGCCAACCGGAAGTGTATATGTTCCCAATGCCTCTTTATTTGATGAGAACAGGATATTCAGCAGCAGGCTCAGTTATAATAAGGGCTCGGCTATCATCCACAATCTTCGTTTTGAGATGCAGGATGATATTGTTTTCTTTCAAACCCTGAAGAATTATCAGCAGCAGTATAATGGTTCAACTGCTACTGCAGATGATTTTAAAGCAGTAGCTCAAACAACCAGCGGAAAAAACTTTAACGACTTTTTCAACCAATGGTATTACGGTGAAGGATATCCTACTTTCAATATCACTTTCATAAGAGAAACACCCGACAGTGTTATCCTGGTAGTGAATGAAACAGTAAGTGCCCCGGCTGTAACGCCTTTCTTTAAAGGATTGTATGAGTTCAGGATCACATCTGCCCAGGGAGATACCATCGTAAAAGCCTATGTAACTTCCAACAACCAGCAATTTAAATTCAAGTATAATAAAACACCCAATGGTGTAGTGGTAGATCCCAATAACTGGGTGTTGAATGCAACCGGTACTATCACCAATGGTGGTGTGATACCGGTAAAACTGTTGAGTTTTGAAGGATCAGTTAACAATAATTGTACGGCCCTGTTAAAATGGAAAACCACTAATGAACAGAACATACAGGCTTATGAGATTGAATACAGCAATGATGGCAATAATTTTATAAAAGCAGGAACGATCGCCGGCAGGAATACAAATATTGAAACAGCTTATCAATATAATTACAGTATTGGTTCGGGTACTTACCATTATTTCAGGCTGAAGATTAAAGAGACTGATGGAAATTATTCATACAGCCCGATAATCACTATTGACAAAAAATGTATCGGTTCATTCAGTTTGAATGTAACACCGAACCCTGTAGCAGAAACCTTGTTTATAAAAATAACACAACCGGAAGGAGGCAAAACCGGTATCAGCATATTTAATAATACCGGATCGCTGATATATTCAGATAATAAAATGCTCACCGTCGGAGAAAATATCCTTCAGCTGAACATGATGAATAAATTTTCAGCAGGTACATACTTAGTAAGGATAACAGGTTTACATGGCACTGTGAGTAAGAAGTTTATCAAGATGTAACCAGGGTTTTTAATAACTGCGTATGGGCAACCAGGCAGTTGTCTAAAAATCGATGATGCTGTAAAGCTCATATCCCCATTTCCCTGATTATCAGATTTTCCTGCAACGAACAGGGTAATGTGGAAAAACATTAAAAGGGAGTAATTATAGCTGTTGTGCGCTTTGCCAATTTTAGCAATCAATGATCATTCAACGGCAATCCCTTCGCCTGCCATTCTTTCCAGTTAATATATTCGGGTGCAACCCTGTGCACATCCATGGTAATACAATCATTCACCGGGCAAACGAGCTGGCACAAATTACAGCCAACACATTCTTCATCTTTAATTGTATAAGTGTTGTAAGGCTTCCCGTATTCAAGATTGATAGATTGGTGTGACGTGTCTTCGCATGCTATATAACAAAGTCCGCAGTGAATACATTTATCCTGGTTTATATTAGCGATGTGATGATAGTTGATATCAAGATCTTCCCAATGCGTGATCTTATCAACTGATTTTCCGATAAAATCATTCAATGTTTTAAATCCTTTATCATCCATCCAGTTGTTCATGCCTTCACACATATCTTCCACGATCCTGAAACCATGATTCATAACGGCGGTACATACCTGCACATTGGAAGCACCCAGTAACATAAATTCAACGGCATCTTTCCAGGTACTAACACCACCAATACCCGAAATGGGAACTCTACTTGTAGTTGGGTCCTGGCTGATAGTAGTGAGCATTTTTAAAGCAATGGGCTTTACAGCCGGGCCACAATAACCACCAAATACAGATTTGCCGGCTACGTAAGGATTGGGAACCAATGTATCAAGGTCAATACCTGTTACGGATTGTATGGTATTAATAAGTGATAATGCATTGGTACCGGCTTCTACACAAGCCTTCCCTGTTGGAACAGGAGAATGTACATTGGGTGTAAGTTTTGTTATAACAGGAATGGTTGCTGCTTCCATCACCCACTCTACAACCATTTTTGCAATTTCAGGATCCTGGCCAACTGCAGCACCCATACCTCTTTCAGTCATGCCATGCGGACAACCGAAATTTAATTCAAACCCGTGTGCGCCGGTATCCTGTGCTTTTTTTATAAGTTCGTGCCAGCTCTTGCGGTCATTGTCTGCCATCAGGGAAACGATCATGGCCCTGTCTGGAAATAATTTAATACACTCAGCTATTTCCTTTAAGTTAATCTCAAGTGGCCGGTCGCTAATGAGTTCAATATTATTAAACCCCATCATTTTACCGCCATGAAAATTCACAGCAGAATATCTTGATGAAACATTTTTTACCTGCGAACCCAATGTTTTCCAAACAACACCACCCCATCCTGCTTCAAAAGCACGGAGTACATTTATTTTTTTATCTGTCGGTGGCGCACTCGCAAGCCAGAAAGGGTTGGGAGATTTTATTCCTAAGAAATTTGCTGAAATGTCTGCCATATTTTTATTTTTTTTATTTCACGCAAGGATCGCTAAGGAGCAAAGCCGCAAAGAAAACATTTAATACAAAATTTTAAAACTCCTTTGCGTCTTTGCACCCTTGCGGGCTTTGCGTGAAATTTTTATACTAAGTTCAAATATTTTAAAATTGAAGCCGACCCATCTTTCCCTGCTTGCACAGCATCGACCACTTCTTTACCACCGTTAACGCAATCACCACCGGCAAAAACACCCGGAATATTCGTTGATGCTTTATCTTTTAAACTGATCCTCCCGCTTTTATTTTCAAGCTTATTATTACTAACTAAATTTTCGAACGGCATTTGTCCGGCTGCCTTAATGATCATGTCAACTTCAATTGTAAATTCTTCACCGGTTGCTACAGGTGATCTTCTTCCACTTGTGTCGGGATCACCAAGTTTCATTATTTCTGATCTCAATGCCGTTACTTTTCCATTTTTTCCAATGGCTTCTTTTGGAGCAGCAAGCCAGGTGATTTCGCATCCATCCAGCATTGCAATATCTAATTCCGCCTGTGTGCAAGGCATTTCTTCCTTTGTCCTGCGATACAACATAGTTACTTCTTTTGCACCCAAACGCTTTGCCTGTGTTGCGGCATCAATAGCAGTCATACCCATTCCGATCACTGCAACCTTATCTCCTACCGGTACTTTGCTATAACCATTGTTCCTGATATCATAAATAAAACTGATCGCATCAACAACACCTTCTAATTCTTCACCGGGAATTTCCAATTGACGTGCAAGCCCAACTCCAAAGCCCAGATAAACTGCATCGTATTTTTTTTGTAATTCATCCAGTGAAATACCTTGCCTGCCGGCAGGCAGGTTTTTCCCCAGCTCCTGGCTATATTTTATTTCTATACCTCCGATTGCTAAAATATAATCCACTTCTTCTTTACAAAACTGTGGAGTTACTTTATAAGCAGCAATACCATAAGTCATCAAACCTCCGCCTTCTTTTTCTTTTTCATAAATAGTAACGTTCACTCCCTCTCTTGCCAATACATGCGCACAACTTAATCCTGCGGGCCCGGCACCAACAATCGCAACCTTCTTACCATTACTTTCCTTGCGTTTAAATAATTGCCAGTTGTTACTCAATGCTTTTTCGGTTGAGTAGCGCTGCAACCTTGCAATAGAGATCGGTTCTTCTTCCATTAAATTATAAACACAGGCGCCTTCACATAATTTTTCCACCGGACAAACCTTGCTACAGCCTGCACCCATGATATTTGATGTAAAAATGGTATGAGCAGATCCCTTGATATTATCAGTTGTAATTTGTTTGATGAATTTGGGAACATCAATACTGGTAGGACAACTCTTCATGCAAGGTGCATCGTAACAAAACAAACACCTGGTTGCTTCAACCAATGCCGCATCCTTTGTTTCAAACGGCGGATGAATGTCGGAAAAGTTCTGTTCGTATTGCTGCTCTGAAAGCCTGTTAGCTTTAATCATATTTTAAATTTTGATTTTTGAATTTTAAATTAAAGGTCAATTAGCGGGCTAAACGATAATTCAACATTTAAAATTTAGCATTCAAAATAATATTACAGTTTTACAATTTCGTTATAAGTTTCGGGCCTTCTGTCGCGGAAGAACTGCCATTTATTTCTTACCTGCTCAATTAAATCCAAATCAAATTCTGCGATCAGCAATTCATCTTTATCTTCCGATGCACAGGCAAAAATTTCTCCCAAAGGATTTACAAAATAAGAAGTACCATAAAATTTTCCAAGATTCCAGGGAGCTTCTGTACAAACACGGTTGATGCAGCCCATAAAATAACCATTGGCAACTGCATGAGCAGGCTGCTCTAATTTCCAAAGATATTGCGATTGCCCAATTGTTGTTGCAGATGGATTGTAAACGATCTCTGCACCATTCAGTCCCAAACACCTGGCGCCATCCGGAAAGTGACGATCATAACAAATGTACACGCCTACTTTTGCATACTTTGTTTGAAACACCGGATAGCCAAGGTTTCCGGGCTTGAAGAAAAACTTTTCCCAAAAACCTCCGGTATGTGGAATATGATTTTTTCGGTACTTGCCCAAATAAGTTCCATCAGCATCAATCACTGCTGCCGTATTATATAAAACACCGGCCTGTTCTTTTTCATACACAGGAACAACGATCACCATATTATATTTCTTTGCATAAGCAGCCATGCGTTCGGTTGTTGGACCGGGAACTGTTTCTGCAGAATCATACCATGCTTTGTCCTGCCCCGGGCAGAAATATGGTGTATTAAAAATTTCCTGGAAACATAATATCTGTACTCCTTTTTTACCTGCCTCTTCAATCAAAGGAATATGTTTTTGTACCATTGCTTCCATGATCTCGGCAATGGTTCCCTCGCCTTCTGTTTTTGGAAGAGACATTTGAATGAGCCCTGATTTAATAATTCTTGCCATTGTTAATTATTTTTTTGTTACCAACTTTTACAACTTTACTCAGCATCGTTGTGTCACTCACTTGTACAGCATACCGTTATTCAGCATCTTTACCTCACCCTCATTCCATCTCCAAAAGGAGAGGGAGGCCAAGCTATTACTAACTATTAAACATTTGTTTTTACATTTCAGCAATTTATCTAATCCCAACAAATGAATTACCCCGCAGCAAGCTGACGAGGTATCGAATACAAATACACTAAAACAATCTCAACTGATTTGAATGGAACTTTTTATAAATCTTTTTTCATCGCCTTGTTCATGAATATATTTTTGAATTACCTCTTCGTTTGCATACTGTCCAACTGTGTTAATATAGTACCCGTCAGACCAAAACTGCCCTCCCCACAACTGCTGTTTCACTTCTGGATGAAGACGGAAA
>JANNBU010000120.1:0-8820 GCA_031385805.1 Ferruginibacter sp. | reverse complement strand
TTATCTTTCAGCAATAATAACTTTTCATAAAAATGATTGAGGGTAGGAGCGTTATTTTTTTTATAGGTTTCTTTATCCATTTGCATATCGGGTGCGATCGTTGGATTGTATATTTCCCTGTTCTTAAAACCTCCATAATTAAATGCACGGGCAATACCGATGGCGCCCATGGCATCCAACCTGTCGGCATCCTGTACAACGGATAATTCGGGTGATGAAAATGTTGCAGAAAAATTTCCTCCCTTGAAAGAAATATTCCGGATGATATTTTCTACCTGATCAATGATGGTTTCATCTACTGATAATGACTGAAGAAATTCTTTAGCTTTTTGCGGACCAATATTTTCATCACCATCATGAAATTTTGCATCAGCAATATCATGTAATAAAGCACCCAGTTCGGCAACGAACATATTTACCGGTTCTGTTGCCGCAATGTTTTTTGTATTGTTATGAACCCTTTCAATATGCCACCAGTCGTGGCCACCCTCGGCGCCATGGAGGGATTGTTTTACAAAGGCAATTGTTTCAGCAATTATTTTTTGTTCATTCATTGACCGGGATATTAAATGTAAAATGCAAAATAATGAATGTAAAATGTAAACAGGGAAGTAACTTTTACTTTTAAGGTATTCTCTTTTATATACAATACGGCGATTTCAATTACCAATAATAAAATTTGGGTTCTAATGAACCATAATGAATCAATGTTCGTACATTAATAAAAAGTATACCGAGTCATCCTGCCAAGGGCTTAAAAATGAAAAAATCTTTACTATACCTGTTCCTCTTTACCTATACTACGGTTATGTTTAAGCCCGTAATGCCTTATGTTGCCGATGCGATGGCTCACCTGCTTTTTTATAAAGAACACATGCTCAATGTTCATGCCCACCATGGAAAATCACATGCTCATAGTGATGCAGTTAAAACTGCAAAGAACGAACAGTCAGAAAAGAGTACTAATAATAAGAAAGACTGTTCTGGTAATGAATATATTATTGTGGAGATGAATAAATTTACTGTCCTTCCCGTTTTAATAAATCACTTTACCTCTATTTCAGTATCTCCAATAAGTACTTCTATCGGATGTAATTTACCTCCCCCCAAAGCTTAATATTTTACTGTGTTTAATTTTCTCTAAAAAAATAATTGGTCACTATGTGGAGTTAAGTCTGTAAGCCAACTCTGTATATTTGAAATTAAATACAATTAAGTTGCATATTTTTTCAAAAAGTATGCACCCTTACAAATTAATTAACCGAATTATCCATAAATATATGTTCCCGTTTAAAACAAAATCAATATATGTCCTTCTATTTTACATGGTATTATTTACTGGAAAGGCATATTCTCAAAACAATCTTAACGGTATTTACATAGTCAATTTTACATCTAAAATACCGGTAGAGGATGCAAATGTTCAGGGAGATTTAAATTTCAGTGCAATAGCTGATGAAAATGGCTTTGTAAACCTGAATTTATTACCAAGATCCGTCAATAAATTATTCATCTCCCGAATAGGGTATGAATCAAAGCGGGTAGAATTAAGCACACTTAACATTGTAAATAATACTTCGATTATTTATCTGGAACCAAAAGTTTCAAGTTTGATGGATGTCATAATTAAAGCATCTTCAAATAGCAGTGTATTTAAAACCATCAGTGATCTTGATATTCATTTACGTCCCATCAATAATTCACAGGAAGTATTGCGAATGGTTCCGGGATTATTTATAGGACAACACGCAGGAGGCGGTAAATCAGAGCAAATTTTTTTACGGGGATTTGATATTGACCATGGTACAGATATTAATATAACGGTGGATGGGATACCGGTAAACATGGTAAGTCATGCACATGGGCAAGGGTATGCAGATCTGCATTGGGTAATTCCTGAGTTAATTGAGAAAGTGAATTTCAACAAAGGGCCCTATTTTGCTGATAAAGGTAATTTTACAACAGCCGGTTTCGTTGAGTTTAAAACTAAAAACTACCTCGAAGATAATTTCTTTAAAATAGAAGGAGGGCAGTTTAGTACATTTCGAAGTATCGTTGGCTTGAATCTTTTAAAAAAGAAAGGAGACAGAAGAAATCAAAGCCTTTATTTTGCCGGTGAAGCTTCTTTTACAAAAGGTTTTTTTGAAAGTTCACAGGATTTTAAACGCTTTAACGGGTTACTTAAATATCACGGCAGCATAAGTGAAAGAACTGTTTTAACTGTTTTGGCCAGTGGCTTTACAAGTAACTGGAACGCCTCGGGCCAGATACCTGACAGGTTAGTGAATAATGGATCAATTGGTTTTTATGGTGCAGTTGATAATACTGAAGGAGGGAAAACTTCAAGATATAATGCCAATGTTGAACTTGTTAACAATTTTATGAATGGGGGAATTCTGCGCAACAGGTTTTATTATACACACAATAAGTTTGAGTTATATTCAAATTTTACTTTTTATAAGGTTGATTCTGTTAATGGTGACCAGATTAGGCAGGTAGAGAGCAGAAACCTGCTTGGATATACAGGGTTATACCAGAAAGATTTTAGAATAGGTAGTGTAAAAACACAAACAATTGCAGGTATCCAGCTCCGGTATGATGCCATTAATGACCTTGAACTTACACGTACCAAAAGCAGGACTGCTAATACTCAAGAAATAATGTTTGGTGATGTGAGAGAATTTAACAGTGCGGCTTACTGGTCTCAGAAATTTATAGTTTCTAAAAAGTTTGAAATAACAGGTGGATTACGCTTTGATTATTTTACAAATAAGTACAATGATAAATTAGCTACACAGGTTTTGTCATCTGATGCAGTATTGTTAAGCCCGAAACTCAATTTCAATTTCCGATTAAATGACAAGGTACAATTATACTGGTACAATGGCCGTGGATTTCACAGCAATGATACCAGAGTGGCGGTACAGCAAAATGGTAAAAAAGTTGTGCCTCCCGGATGGGGTACTGATATTGGGGGTATTTTTAAATTGGGAAACAAATTAGTGTTACAAAGTGCTTTATGGTATCTGCAACTAGACCAGGAATTTATTTATGTTGGTGATGAAGGTATAGTCGAAGCCAGCGGTAAATCAAAGAGGATGGGAATTGATGTCTCACTTAGATATGAAATAATCAAAAATCTTTTTGCAGATCTTGATTTATCTGTTGCCGATCCCAGGGCAGCCGAAACTCCCAAAAAAGAAAGCTATTTACCACTAGCTCCCCGTTTTACAAGTGTTGGTGGGTTCACCTACCGGAAAGAATATGGATGGAATGGTAGCTTGCGTTACCGGTATATGGCAGACAGGCCAGCCAATGAAGATTATTCAATTACAGCAACAGGATATTTTATTGTAGATGCTGCTGTTAACTACTCTAAAAAGAAATGGGAAGCAGGCCTGGCCATTCAAAATGTATTAAATACAAAATGGAAAGAAACACAGTTTGATACTGATAGTCGTTTACAGGGTGAACCAGAAGCTGTTTCTGAAATTCATTTTACACCAGGAACACCCTTCTTTGCAAGGTTAAGTTTTACAGTTTTCTTTTAGAATAAGTTCGAGTTGGAGTAAAGCTAAATTAAGTTTTACGCTAAAATTTTAGATAAAATTTAATAATGAGGCTGTAAAAGGACAGGCAATTGAAAAAAACATATATCTCAAATTGAGTATAGGCAGTAAAAAGGAAAGGGTTATCTTTATGCCGGTTTTTCATAGGATATTGGATTTTAAAGCGGGACTGGATTTTTATCCTGGTCCCTTTTTTATTTCTTAGCGTTTAAAGGTTTAAGGGTTTAAATCGTTTAAAAGTTATGTAGCCCGAAGATTTAACTGATATACATAATTTAAAAAGCCTAACCATCAAACCTTTGAACTATTAAACCGTTAAACCTTTCATGAATTCCTCACCAACCCATAATGTTCCACATCCGTCAACTCTCCATAACCATTCCTGTATTCTTTCTTCATATATCCTTCTTTGATGAATCCATTTTTAAGTGCAACACGTTTGCTTCCTTCATTTGCCGGATTGACCCTTACAAATATTTTTACCATATCCAATTCATCAAAACAATAACTGACCAACCATTGTGTTGCTTTTGATGTGATACCCTTACCTTCATGATCTTCATCAATAAAATAAGCAAGCTCACATTTGGGAACAGTAAGATCCAGGTCTTTGATGACGAGTGATCCGATGAACCGGTTATCTTTTTGCGAAATGACAATGAACCAGTAACCCTCTTTTTTTGCAGCCTGATTTATTTTAAGATCAATGAACAGTTTGGTAGAATCAAGGTCACGGATATGTTTCAGCGTTTTTGGGAAATACATCGTAAGCCGTTGCCTGTTCTTTTCTATGAGTTCATAAAAAGGAATCGCATCAGCTTTTGCTATAAGTCTTATTTCTATTCCTTCAGGCTGCATAAATAATTGTATTGAACAATAGTAATGAGGTTAATTAGGTTCGCATCTCAGTTTGTTATTGGATACCTCGTTCACCAAAACAAGTTGTTTAAGAATCTTTCGTGAGATGCTTCGTACCTCAGCATGACAAGTCGACTGTGTTACTATCTAAATTAGATTTATTTTTTAATATCAGAATTATTTTTCTAATCTTTGCATCCTGCAAATTTTACGAATATGAAGTTCTCAGCAGGTTTCTTCTGTTAAGAAACCGTTCTTCCCGGAAATAATTGAGTTGCGATAATTTTCGCAATATCTTCATTCATTTTATTGTACTTTTCAAAACAACGATCATGTTTTCAAATAAAACTTCATCATATAGTTTTTCTAATATTTTTTCATTGATCCGTCAATCACTGAATGGTGAGTTGCTGGATTATACCCAGGGTAGCATCCGCAAAGCAGTTATCTTATTGGCCATTCCCATGATGCTTGAGATGAGCATGGAAAGTGTTTTTGCCGTGGTTGATATTTACTTTGTGAGCCATCTCGGCAAACATGCAGTATCAATTGTAGGCCTTACAGAATCTGTCATCACGATTGTATATTCATTGGCAATAGGGATCAGTATGGCAGCTACAGCAATGGTTGCAAGAAGGATCGGTGAAAAAAATCCCGAGGCTGCTACAAAGGCCGGGATGCAATCAATTTTAGTATCGCTTGCCATAACACTTGCGATCAGTATTCCGGGTTTTATTTATGCAGCAGATATTTTGCGTTTGATGGGTGCCGAACAGGCCGCCATTGAAACGGGCGTAAATTATACCCGTATTATTATGGGAGGAAGCATGGTGATCATGTTACTTTTTTTGATCAACGGGATTTTCCGCGGCGCCGGTGATGCCATGATGGCGATGAAAAGCCTTTGGCTTGCCAATATTTGTAATATTATTTTATGCCCCATACTCATCCGTGGTTTTGGGCCCATACCTGCATTTGGTTTGGAGGGTGCTGCCATGGCTACCACCATTGGAAGGAGTATCGGTGTATGTTACCAGTTGTTTCATTTATTCAATGGAAAGCGACTGGTAAAATTTACCGTAAGGCTTTTAAGGCCCGACTGGACGATCATTCGCTCTCTTATCGATATTTCATGGCCGGCCACATTACAATTTTTAATTGGCTCAGGAAGCTGGATCGTACTGGCGGCCTTGGTTGTTCAAACGGGACACAGTGATGCATCGGCCGGTTACCAGATTGCAATCCGTATTGTATTATTTTTTATACTTCCTGCATGGGGTATGAGTAATGCAGCGGCTACGCTTGTAGGTCAGAACCTGGGTGCAGGTCATCCTGAAAGAGCGGAATTGTCTGTTATCAAAACCGCAAAATACAATGCCATTTTTATGGGCGTTGTTTCTTTGATATTCCTGT
The DNA here is from genome assembly GCA_031385805.1 of Ferruginibacter sp. Classification (GTDB taxonomy): domain Bacteria; phylum Bacteroidota; class Bacteroidia; order Chitinophagales; family Chitinophagaceae; genus Ferruginibacter. The sequence continues at coordinate 2,980 of JANNBU010000120.1, read as the reverse complement.
TATTTGCCAACGGGATCATTTCTTTTTTTACAAAAGATGCAATCGTAAAACAATATGCGGTGAATGCTTTAAGGATCGTAAGTGCAGGATATATTTTTTATGGTATAGGAATGGTAATGGCCAATGCTTTTAATGGCGCAGGCGATACCCGGACACCTACGGTTATTAATTTATTTGGCTTCTGGTTTTTTCAGATACCACTGGCATGGATTTTGTCGAAAACATTTCAATGGGGGCCAATTGGTGTATTTGTTGCCATTCCCATTGCAGAAACAATGATTGCCATTGCGGCTTATATATTATTTAAAAAAGGCAGGTGGAAGTTGAAGAAGATATAGTTGTTTGCGAGGTTTAAAGTTTACAGCTTTTAAGAAAGTTGTAAACTTTAAACTTACCAACTATTATTCAGTCGAACAGAAACAAAAATTAAGAACCATGAAAAAATATCTTTCAAATTTTACAGCTGTTCTGTTATTAAGCATGGCTGTTTCTTTTGCATCTAATGCACAATTTGTTATTAAAGTAAGGCCAGGAACTCCTGTTGTAAGGGTACGTCCTATAGCCCCTGGTCCCAGGCATGTATGGGTAAGCGGGGAATATGTCTGGAGATCTGGTCAATATTATTACAATGACGGTTATTGGGCAACGCCTCCTTCACACCACAAACATTGGGTTGAAGGCAGGTGGAAACACAGAAGGGGTGGATGGATCTGGATACCCGGGCACTGGAAATAGGTTATAGCTTTGTTATAAGTTATAAAAACCTGCAGCATTTGTCTGCAGGTTTTTTGTGCTTAGGCGTCTTACCATTTTAGTGCCAGCCGACTTGCGACTTGTGGCACAATCTTAGCTTAATTGTTTATTTTTAAATAAATCTATCCCATGTATAAATTTCTTGTTGTGTTTTTGTTACTGTTAACAACTTCGGTCTTTGCTCAAAGCAAGAAGTTTGATATGGACCATGAAAATTTTTTCAGGTTTGGGGCAAAGGGTGGGGTTAATATGAATAAGATATCGGGAAGCTCTTATAAACAAGGTTTCAATTATAATTTCCAGGCGGGTGCATTTTTGCAGTTTAATTTCAGTAACCGGTTGGGTATTCAGCCGGAAGTAAATTTTGTGCAGACAAAATCAGAATTTACCAGTGACGGAACCGATATCTATGATGATATTTTCAGGGATGGCAGCCAGAAAAAAGCAACGATGAATTATTTAGAGATCCCGGTGTTCTTAAACTTAAACCTGGGGACAAGCAAACGGGTTAAGCTACAGTTGGGCCCATCTTATGGCGGGTTATTAAAACAAACAGTTGATAGTTTGAAAGATAAAGAGAACCTGTATAAAAGCTCAGAGTGGAGTGCGATCGGGGGCTTATGGATACAACTTCCTTTGATAAACCTGGGAGCAAGGTACAAACTTGGATTAACTGATATAAATGCAATTGATAACAAGCAAACCTGGAAGAGCCAGGCCATACAGGTATTTATTGGTGTTACTTTTTAAGCTTCTGATTTATATAAAATAAAAGCCTTGCTTAAGCGAGGCTTTTTGGTTGCCACTGATTCACTGATTAAAAACAATTTTTCTTGTAATCAGTGAATCAGTGGCAATAACTATTGTGAAATTAATTAAGCTACACTAATTTTTATTTAGCATACCAATGCGTATTTTACACGCTTAATTTTATTGTATGCATCACATAAATCCCGAAAACCTCATCATCATTGATATTGAAACTGCTTCAGAAAATCCATCATTCGAATCAATGACCGATGAATGGAAAAACCTGTGGCAGGAAAAAACGGGCCGTAGTTTACCCGAAGGAGTTACTGCCCAAGAATTTTATCCCATGCGTGCAGGTGTAATGGCAGAGTTTTCAAAGATCATCTGTATCAGCATCGCCTATTTTAATAAAGAAACAACTTTGAATATGCGTGTGAAATCTTTTTACGGGCATGATGAAAAAAAGATACTCCTGGATTTTCTTACCACCATTAACAAAATAGAAAGCCTCAATAGTAAATGGTGTTTTGCCGGTCATAATATCAAAGAATTTGATATTCCGTTTATCTGCAGGCGGCTCCTTATCAACAATATAAAAATACCCGCCTATCTCGATTTTCAAAACATGAAACCATGGGAAACCAATATCGTAGATACTTTTCAATACTGGCGCTTTGGCGATTATAAAAATTACACTTCCTTAAAATTACTGGCGGCTACCATGAATGTGCCTTCACCCAAGGATGATATTGATGGCAGCATGGTTGGTGAATTATACTGGACAGGTGATGAAGCAACAAGAGCAGCCAGTTTAAAAAGAATTGCTGTCTATTGCCAGAAAGATGTCATTACAACAGGCAATATTATTTTACGGTTTAAGAACATGCCGCCGGTGCACCCGGATGATATAAAGATCGTTGAGTGAAATTTATAGCATGAGTTCGGGATAAGATGTTTTATAAATTGTTAGGTACTACGAAAAAGAGATGACATTTTTACCCTTAAAAAGAAGTTAGCTCTTAAAAAAAGATACCACCTCTTTTCCCTTAATTCACTTTCTTAAGCATCATTATATAAACAGGAAAGTGATCACTGTATCCATAGTTATAAGTCATTCCATCCCAGGTTCTTTTTCCGTAGCCTTTGAATTTGCCAGTGTGCTGTACTAAAAATTCTTTATTGTAAATAACAGCTCTGCTAAAATAATATCCGTGTTGCTCTTTATCTAACCATGCCTTTGATATAATCACCTGGTCAAACAATCCCCATGCATCCTGATAAGCCAATGTGCCGATCCCTTTTTTGTAAAAATCAACCCATGGATTGTAAAGTCCTTTTTCTTTCACGTCATTTGGCTTTCCTTTTGCTCCCAGCGTTTTGGCAACACTTGGGCTTGTAGGATCATCATTCAGGTCGCCCATTAATACTATCTTGGATTTAGGGTTTATGGCCATGATGGAATCTATAGTGTGTTTCC
>JANNBU010000110.1:0-6713 GCA_031385805.1 Ferruginibacter sp. | reverse complement strand
GTATCCTGTATCCTGTATCCTGTATCCTGTATCCTGTATCCTGTTTCCTGTATCCTGTATCCTGTATCCTGTATCTTTACTACACCTTCAATCCCCAATCCCTTCCTTTATCAACAGCAGGCAATCCATTCTTTATCCAGTTTGCCGGTTTCGCATCTTTCAAATAATGATCAAAGAATTGCCCAAGCCTCACAGAAAGGTCTTTACGGTTCTTACGCTCAACCAGGTTATGATCTTCACCGTTATACTCCAATAACCATACTTTTTTACCCAGACGGCGCAGTGCTGTAAAATATTCAATCCCCTGGTACCAGGGCACAGCGCCATCTGCATCATTGTGCATGATCAATAATGGCGTGTTTACTTTATCCGCATTGAACAATGGTGAGTTTTTAAGATATAGATCGGGGCGTTGCCATAGTGTAGCACCTATACGGCTCTGTTGCTTTTCGTACTGAAACTGCCTGTTGAGGCCTGTTCCCCAGCGAATACCACCATAAGCACTGGTCATGTTACTAACAGGAGCGCCTGCCCCGGCAGCACGGAAAATATTTGTACGGGTAACAAGATATGCAACCTGGTATCCGCCCCAGCTTTGTCCCTGTATAGCCATTCTTGTACTGTCAACCCACGGCATTTTAGAAAAATATTTTGCTGCACTTACCACACTGTTGTAAGCACTCTCACCCGGTTCACCGGTTTTGTAATAAATATTCGGATCAAAGACGAGGTATTCATTGCTTACAAAATAGGGTATGTTTATGGTAGATGCACTGGGCGCCGGTGTGTAATAATTATACAACCCATCAGCATCCCGTTCATAAAAATAAAAGATAATGGGATATTTTTTCTTCGGATCAAAATTTTCGGGCTTGAATAAAAGCCCATCACTCATTTTTCCATCAAACATTTTCCATTTCACCAATTCTGTCGTTAACCAGTTATAATCTTTTTGCTGAGAAGCTATATCGGTGAGCTTGTCCATATTCTTAAGATCATTGCCTGCGAATAATTCCGATTCACTGCTATTGCCACGACGGAAAATATATACTTCTGCATTTTTTGCTTTAATAGGTGCTCCGCTATAAGAATATGGACCACTGGTTATCTGAACAGGATCATTCACTTCGCTTACTTTTTTAGAATAAAATCCGGCGTACTTGGTTGTTTTATCCTGTGCCTGCAATACGATCGTTTCATCGTCATTGATGGCTCTCTTTTCTTTGTCGAAATTTATATAATTAAATTTAGTTTTATTTTTTTTAGCCCAGCCATTCGTAATATTTTTCGGCTGTTCAACTGCGTTAGGATCTGCCTGCCAGATATCATAAACGTCATTCACAAGAAAATAACGATCATTTGCCGTCCAGCCTGTTGTGCCGGCAGAACCAGGATAATCGGGAACATCATTTTCAATATCATATAAAGGTTCCCTGATGTTTCCGGTAATATTTTTTGTATCTCCTGTAGCTATATTATAAGTAAAATAATTTTTCAATTCAGGATTGTACCAGTAAATATATTTCCCCTTCGGTGATGCGTTGAAAAAGCCGTAGCTGTTTGCCTCTACCAATTTCCTTCTGCCATCATTGGTGCTGATCATATAAGCAGTGGTCTTTGTCCTGCCCTCCCATTGCGTTTCTTTGCGGTTATTCTTTGTACTCAGTGCAAGCACCCAGGAAGCATTGCCTTCATCAACCAATGAAATGTTCTCAGCATCATCTGTACCCAATTGTATCAATTCCGTTGCACCGGGTTTTATAACTGAAGTATAATTTCTTTTTTGGTCTTGCGATAATTGCTTCAGTTGTTGTGGCTGCAGGTAATCATCGTTGTAATGCCATACATCTAATTGCGCCAGTTCAAAATCCACCAGGGTTGTATCTTTTGGAGGTTGTATGGGAGCAACGCCAAAAAATATCTTCATTCCATCCTTACCGAATATCACAGAACCGTTTTCACTAACGGTACTTCCCAATTGCATACCAATGGTATTTTTATCAGCCAGGATAGTTGCAGTATCCTGCCCTGTTGCATGATACCAGAGTTTATAGAATTTCTGCAGGGCTTTGCTGCTGCTATCTCTTTCAGCTACAAATGCCAATTGTTTTCCTTCCACATCAAAACTGAAACCTTTTGCATCATTCAATCCACGCATGATGGTATCAATATCATCTGCCTGCAAGTTATAGATGAGCAGGAATGATTTACTGTTACTGTCTTTGGCATTCCTGGTTGTGCGTATGAGAAGTTTTGTAGCTTTTTCATCAAACAAATATTCGCTCACCAGTTTAAAAGTTTTTTCAGTGGCTGTGGCCATGTTGCGAACAATAAGATCTGTACCATCGGTGCCTCCGCCGGCCGCAGCATTATCGCCATCTGCATCTAACTGGTATGCTGACCAGATATCATCGGCCTTTTTATAAATTTCTTTTACTGCTTTTTTTGCTGCAATAATTAATGCTTCTTTTTCAATATTGCCTTTTACAGAATCAAGTGATCTGCGTATAACCGAATCTGCCAGTTTTGCAAGCATATCTATTTTGATCTTTACAGAATCGGGTTGTGATTTTGCTTTGGAGGTATCAGGCAATGGCTTTTCTATGTGATACGCCAGCCAGCCTGCGGCTTTTACGGGAGTTTTAAAAGATCTCACACGAATAATCTTTATTACACTGTCTTCGCCAAGTGTTACAATCGCCAGCGAATCTTTTGGCATTTCATCCCCGCTTTTCTTTTTGATCTTTGCCTGGCGGGTATCCTGGAAAAGTGGTTTTATTTTACAAATGGCATAACGGCTGTCTTCAGTAATTACAGCTCCATAACCTCTTGGAATTATTTTCTTATAACTTGTTTTGATATGCTGAATGACCAACTCTCCATCTCCTTCCTGTACATTGATATTGTAAACAACATAATTACCGTCGTTACTGATCATTCTTTCGCCAACTGATCTCCATCCGTCATACACAGTATGATCGATGGGTTTTTTATTCTGACAAAAGCTGTTGAAACTGAAAAATACAAGAACAAGAATTATTGCTAACCGCATAAAAGGATATTTTGTAAACTAAAGTTATTGTAAACAAGTTAAACAAAGGATACCATTTATAAATACTCAGGGCTCATCACTGATAAAACCCCAGTTCGTTCTAAGTTGGTCCAATGATCTGCCATCCAATTGCTGCTGATCATAATGACCGGCGATCTTTTTCTGGCGGTAGGCTTCATATAATGTTACGGCACATGCTACGGATATGTTCAATGATTTGATGATGCCAACCTGTGGAATGATAAAATTCCCATCGCATAACCCGATCAGTTCATCACTTACTCCACTGTGTTCATTTCCAAATACGAGGGCCACAGATTCTGTCAAATTGAGATCATAAAGATCTGCAGCATTGGAGCTGAGGTGTGTGATATAAATTTTCTGATAGTTTTTTCTCAGCGCTTCAAAACACTCGTTCACATCTGTAAACTGGTGTATCGTTAACCACTTGGCTGCACTTGAACTGCTATTGGCGCCCCATTTTTTATGTTTGCCGATAACAGTGTTCAATACATAGATATCCTGTATACCAATAGCATCACAGGTACGCATCACCGCTGAAATATTATGCGGATCGGAAACATTTTCCAACACAACGGTGATCCCCGGCTGTCTTTTACTCAGTACTTTATTGAGGCGTTCAGTTCTTTCAGGTGTCATAACTGCGAAAATCGGATAAAAATGCCACGAATGCACGAATGAAAGGCAAAAAACATTTCAATTCATTTGTATTTCATTCGTGCATTCGTGGCAAAATTAACCTCCTATCAAAATATTTTTTGTCATATCTAATCATTGTCTACATTTAGCAATAAAATTTATACATAATGAAAAGAATAATGGTATTTTTTGTAGTATGTTCCGGTTTTTATGCATGTAACAATGCAGATAAAACAACGGCAGCATCAAAAGCAGATGTACTTGCTTCTAATATGGATACAACAGTAAGCCCCGGTGCTGACTTTTTTGATTATGCCAATGGTGGATGGGTTAAAAAAAATCCTATCCCGGGTGAACAATCCAGTTGGGGGATCGCCCACCTGGTGATCGAAGAAAATCTGAAAAGGCTTAGGGAGATCAGTGAAAAAGCTGCAGCTTCCAATGCAGCCAAAGGAAGTAATGACCAAAAGATCGGCGATTTTTGGACAACTGCCATGGATAGCGCTAAAATTGAAGCTGGCGGATTGAAACCCATTCAACATTTACTGGATAAGGTAAATGCAATTACTGATGTTAAGACATTGGTAGCTGCAGTTTCTGACTTTAAAAAGATCGGTTCATCAACTTTATTCAGCGAATATGTTGGCCAGGATGCTAAGAAGAGTGATGTAATGGCTTATCATTTATGGCAGGGTGGATTGGGTTTACCGGAAAGAGAATATTATTTTAAAAACGATTCTTCAACAATTAATATCAGGAATCAATACCTGAAATATGTTGCTAAAATACTGTCAATGGCAGGTGAGGATACTGCCGCCGCTGCTACTGCTGCAAAAAATATCCTGAAATTAGAAACCAACCTTGCTACGGCTTCCAGGAAAATTGAAGACCTGAGAGACCCTTATAAGAATTACAATAAAATGGCCATTACCGACCTGGGTAAAATGTCATCCAATATTGACTGGGCAACATACCTGGCTAATATGGGTGTGAAATCAATTGATTCAGTCATTGTTGGCCAGCCGGAATTTTTTAAGGCATTGAACACAGCTTTGACCACTACTCCGATCGGAGATTGGAAAAGCTATGTAAAATTTAACATGGTAAGTGATTTGACGGGTGTATTACCCGATGCTTATGGTATAGAGTCATTTAATTTTAATAAACTGTTCAGCGGCAGGAAAGTGAGAAAACCAAGATGGAAACGTGCCATTCAAATGGAAGAAGGGGCTATGGGTGAAATGCTGGGACAATTGTATGTAAAAGAATTTTTTAATGAGACAGCAAAAAAACGTTACACAGATATGGTAGAAGCGATCCGGGATGCATTAAAGGACAGGATCAGCAAACTAACCTGGATGGGTGATAGCACAAAACAAAAAGCTTACGCAAAACTAGCAGCCATTAAAAGCAAAGTGGGTTATCCTGAAAAATGGAAAGACATGTCGGCGTTGAACATTGACAAAGAAAGTCTTGCAAAAAATTATATGAGTGCCAGAACATTCTGGCATAATTACGAATACAATAAATTAGGCAAACCGGTTAACAGGGATGAATGGGAAATGAACCCACAGGAGTATAACGCTTATTACAATTCAAGCAACAATGAAATTGTTTTACCAGCCGGAATATTCACTGTTCCCGGTTACAGGGATGAAGAGTTGGATGACGCTACTGTGTATGGATATTCAGGTGCAAGTACCATCGGTCATGAAATTACACATGGTTTTGATGATGAGGGAAGGCAATTTGACGAAAAGGGAAACCTGGTAAGCTGGTGGACAAAAGCAGATGAAGAATCATTCAATAAAAGAGCTGATGTAATGATAAAACAATTCGACGAATTTGAACCATTGCCCGGATACCATATCAATGGCAAGGCAACATTGGGAGAAAATATCGCCGACCTTGGAGGGATCTTACTGGGCATAGAAGCATTTAAAAAGACCTCTCAATACAAAGAAAATAAATCCATCAGTAACCTTACTCCGATGCAACGTTATTTCATAGGATATTCATTAGCCTGGCTGGGACATACAAGGGATGAGGCTGTAAGAAGCAGTATATTAACCGATGTTCATTCGCCTAATAAATACAGGGTTAACGGGCCATTTGTAGATGTGGATGAATTTTATACTACTTTTTCTATTAAGCCGGGAGATAAAATGTACAGGCCCGATAGTTTAAGGGTTAAGATATGGTAAGCACATCGTTTAATGTAGTTTAAAGGTTTAAATCGTTTAAGGTTTTTTTAGGATAAAGTTTTCGCTAATTTAGATAACGATTTAAACCCTGTCTGCCGACAGGCAGGCATTAAACGTTAAACGACTTAAACGTTTCTTATGAGAACAGCACTAAAAAAAGACGAAAAAGTTTTATTGATCATCAGGCATCACTGGTTAAAGCTGACGGTGCCTTTTTTTATCTGGATAATTATCGGCGTTCTTACGCTTTGGATCGCTAACGCCTCCAATAGTTTTAATGCATCAGGAGCACTCATTATAATTTTAATTGCAGCCATCTATCCGTTGTGGATCTATTTTAACTGGGTTCACAATATCTGGGTAGTAACCAATTTAAGGGTGATAGATGAAGCAGGATTTTTTACCCGGCATGCAAAAGAAAGCCCGTTGGAAAAGATCAATAACATTGAATATTCACAATCATTTTGGGGAAGGATACTTGGTTATGGAAATGTAGATATTCAAACAGCGGCTGAAATGGGCGATACCAGTTATGTAATGATACATCATCCCAAACTTTTGAAAGATACCATCACGCATGCACAGGAAGGATACAAACTCATTCGTGAAAATAACCAGGCACAACAACTTGCAAAAGCGATTGCAGAGAATTCCGGCTTAGCAAAGCCTTCTCAAAATATGATTGCTGATGAGTTACAAAAACTTTTTGAGTTGATGCAAAAAGGAGCCATTACACAGGAAGAATATATTACGCAGAAAAATAAGTTGATGAGCTAGTGAATATCGAACAAGGAACA
>JANNBU010000059.1:0-4433 GCA_031385805.1 Ferruginibacter sp. | reverse complement strand
CAATGGTTTGGGGTAACTTATAAGGAAGATGCCGCTTCGGTTAAAGCCAGTATTGATAAGCTTGTTGCTGATGGAGTGTATCCAACTTCGCTGTGGGTTTAAATTAAAGTTTACAGCTTTCTAATTTAAAGTAAAAAGGGTATCTCTAAGCGAGACACCCTTTTTTTTATTCCACTTTTGCTATTTGCTTTAATTCCCTTTCACCATGAAAACATAATCTTCAACTTTCTTTATCTGGGAAACCCTGTCGGTTCCTTTTAAAGAAGGTTGAGATGTGATTTTTACATCCCCAAATCCTTTCATCTTTTTCACTTCTTCTATGGCTTTATAAATATTTGCAGACTTAATGGCAAAAACAACGCCTTCAGCATTTGTTTCCATGCTGGTGATGATACCAACCAGTTCGCCATTCTTTGTAATTACCGGTGAACCGCTATTCCCTTCGTTAGCAGCAGTACTTAACTGGCAATAGATGGTATCCATCTTGTAACCATTTTTAGCACTGATATATCCTTCACCATAAACAATCTCCTGTTTTGGAAAACCAAGCATAAATACCTGTTCGCCTAGCTCTGCATTTGTTTTCCTGATCGAATAAGGTATTGGGGTAAGTTTCTTAAAAGTATTATCTCTTACTTTCAATATGGCTATATCTGTAGATGCATTCACATAAACCGCTTCGGCAGTAAATTGATCACCCTTATTATTTTCTATAACGAGGCGGTTCCTTGCTTCTCTTACAACGTGAGCATTCGTAACTATCAGGTTATTGGTTGCATCAATTAAAAAACCGGTAGCCCTGAACCTGGCATCAATGGGCGGTGCTATTATAGCAGGAACTTCGGTAGCTGCTTCAAGCTTTTTTGTTTTATTTTCTATCTGGCGAATTTTATTTTCCGCCCGGTCTATCTTTCCTACCAACAGGTTTATATCCATATTTTTTTCATTATGGAAAACAGATATCAAAGTAGCGCTTATGATCGAAACAATTCCTGCAATGGACGCAGCAACTGCTATTGTACGTTTGTATCGTTTCCACAAATAAACAATTTTCGATTTCCCCTGTAGTGGTGATTTTGTAATAAGCCCTTCATTAACTAATTTGGTTTCAGTCTCATGAAGGATATGTTTGAAATTCTTAGTACTGCCATATCTTTCCAATTCATTCAGGAAAAAAAGCTGTTCTACAACTAATTGGTCCAGTTCAGGATTTTTCTTTCTCAATTCCTCAAAAAATATCTTTTCCTCAGCGGTCATTTCTCCCCTGGCAAACCTTTCAGCAGCATCTATCAATAAAGTATCTTCCATCTTATTGTCCGTTTTTATATTGTGCAAAAAACAATTTCTTTAGTCTCACAAGGCATTTGTATTTCTGGGTCTTTGCATTATCGGCATTGGTATATCCAAATTCTGTTGCTATCTGAAGCATCGGTTTTTTCTGGATATAATATGCTTCTAACAAGCTTTTGCAAGGTTCCCCGATCTTACTCATGGCATTTTCCATGATATTGAAGTCTAATTGTCGTTTTTCATGCATTTCCAGGTCATCTTCAACCGGTATCAGCTCTTCCAGATCTTCTGCCTGCCTTCCAAACCGCTGCATTTGTTGCAGTTTTTTTAGCCATAACCTGCGGCAAACGGAATACAGATAGGTTTTTAACTGGCAATTCAGCTCAAAATCGGCCAACCTTGACTTTTCAAAGAGTACGATCATGGCTTCCTGGAAAATATCGGCCGCATCATCTGTTGTTCCGCTGTTATTGAGGATAAGTGACTGAACCATAGTATAGTTATCCCTGTAAATCTGCTCAATAGAAGCCTTGTCTTCCTTTGCCAGCCCTTCCAGTAAAGTTTTTTCCTGCGAAATATTATTCACTTATCTGTGGTATTAATACGGTTATAGTTCATTTAGTAACCCAAAACAACGAAAATAAAGTTTTTTAAAAAAGCAGGGTTACCTTTTTTTACTTTCTGTATTAACTATCAAATTATAATTTTAAATCAAAAACAAACAAAGAAAATGAAAAAGTTATTAGCAATTGCTCTTATCGCAACCTCTTTCGTAGCATGTAATGATGCAGAAACAAAAACTGAAGAAAAAACAACTTCTGATACTGCTACTACAGTAGTACCTACAGCTGATACTGTAAAAACAGTAACAGACACAACTATCAAAACTACAACTACTGTTACTCCAACAGCAGATACAACTAAAAAATAATTAGTTGTTATAAGAGGTAATTGACACTTGCCGGTCATTTACCTATAAAATTTTTTATTGGCAAGCAATCGTATAAGCCATCCGGGTTCTCCCGGGTGGCTTATTATTTTTTGTATTTACAGCCGATACACTTATTTTCGTGTTAACAAGTGAAACAAACAATTACATACAACTGGCAATATTATTATTACTTCAATAATAACCGGGGATGTATTGTATAAACTGAAAAGAGCATTATTATCAGATTTACATAAAAGATCCCGGCTTTATAGTCGGGATCTTTGTTTATAAAATAAAAAAAATGAATATAACTATCATTGGTTTGGGTTTAATTGGTGGATCCATGTCATTGGCACTGAGAAATAAAATCCATGTAGATAAGATCATTGGGGTGGATAAGGATTCCGCCCACTGCAGCAAAGCACTTGAACTTGGCCTGGCAGATGAGATCATGGAACTGGAAGCTGCCATAAAACAGGCCGACCTGGTTATTATCTCAATTCCCGTAGATGCAACTGAAAAAATATTACCCATCATTTTAAATATGACAGATAAACAGGTTGTAATGGATGTTGGTTCTGCTAAATCAGTTATTTGCCATGCTGTTAAGGATCATCCTAAAAGAAACCGCTTTGTTGCTTCTCACCCCATGTGGGGTACAGAGTATAGCGGACCTTCGGCAGCAATAAAAACTGCTTTTGCAAACAAAGCTGCTGTAATTTGTAATAAGGAAGATTCAGATGAAGACGCTGTAAACATGGTAGAGCATATTTATAAGCTTTTGGGTATGCATATCGTGTATATGAAAGCGGCTGCCCATGACCTGCATACGGCTTATATAAGTCATGTATCACACATCACTTCTTTTGCACTGGCAAATACTGTTTTGGAAAAAGAAAAGGAAGATGATAAGATATTTGAGCTTGCCAGTGGCGGTTTTGAAAGCACTGTTAGGCTTGCCAAAAGTAACCCTGAAATGTGGGTGCCTATTTTTAAACAGAATAAAGACAATGTGCTGGATGTATTGAACGAACACATTTCACAGTTGAAAAAATTTAAGAGTTGCCTTGAAAAAGAGAATTATGATTACCTGGCAGAATTAATTGAACATGCAAATACCATTAAAAGAATTTTAAAATAATGCTATGATATACAGGGAAGCGGAAGTAAAAGACATAAAACAAATACAAGTTGTGAGGAATGCTGTAAAGGAAAATGTTTTATCAAACCCGGCATTGGTTACTGATAAGGACTGCGAAGAATACATGACAACAAGGGGAAAAGCATGGGTATGTGAAATAGATAAAACCATTGTTGGGTTTGCTTATGTTGATCTGAAAGAAAATAATATATGGGCATTATTTGTAACGCCCGAATTTGCTGAAAAAGGAATTGGTAAAACATTACATCAAATAATGCTTGACTGGTATTTTGGAATTACGGATAAAGCAGTCTGGCTTGGAACAGCCCCCAATACCAGGGCCGAAACATTTTATAGAAAACAAGGTTGGAAAGAGATAGGAATGCATGGAAAAGAAATAAAATTTGAAATGACAGCGGATGATTGGAAGCAACTGGCAACTAAGGTCTGACGCCCCCGTCAGACCTTAGTTGCCAGTTGCTCTTTAGAAAGCGCTCAATAAAGAAATAAAAGTACAAGAGAGTGACACAACAATGTTGAATAAAGTATCAAAAGCTGGTTACATAAAATTAAATTTACATTTAGAAACGTTTACACAGATATGAACGAAAAAATAACACAGCTATGGAATAAACGCCCGTTGATCATCAGCGGACCATGCAGTGCGGAAACCGAAGAACAGGTACTGGAAACTGCTGTTAGGCTTGCTGCTACAGGAAAAATTGACATGCTTCGTGCCGGTATATGGAAACCACGTACAAAGCCGGGCATGTTTGAAGGGATTGGTGTAAAAGCCCTGCCATGGCTGAAACAGGCGAAAAAGAAAACCGGTTTGCCAACAACGGTTGAAGTGGCAACGGCAAAACATGTGCAGGATGCATTGCAGTTTAATATTGATGTTTTATGGATCGGCGCACGCACTACCGTTAATCCTTTCAGCGTGCAGGAAGTGGCTGATGCATTGCGTGGGGTTGATATTCCTGTGCTGGTAAAGAACCCCATCAATCCCGATCTTGAATTATGGAGCGGTGCTATTGAACGGCTTCAGAAAGTAGGCGTGGAGCATATTGG
>JANNBU010000453.1:0-3277 GCA_031385805.1 Ferruginibacter sp. | reverse complement strand
CGTTGATGAAGCAGGTTTTGAAAAAGAAATGAAGGAACAAAAAGACCGCAGCCGTGCCGCTACTGCTTTAGATACCGAAGACTGGCAAATAATAAATGAAGGGAATTCTAATAGTTTTGTTGGTTATGATACATTTGAATTAAAAACAAAGATCCTTCGCTACAGGAAAGTAAAAGGCAAGGGCAAAGAATTGATCCAGGTTATTTTAGAAACAACACCTTTCTATGCTGAAAGTGGTGGCCAGGTTGGCGATACAGGGGAGCTCATTCTCCCCTCTCCCCTGGGAGAGGGGCCGGGGGTGAGGCTAAAAATAATTGATACCAAAAAAGAAAACGACCTCATCATACATTTTGCAGAAAATATTACCGACGACCTTTCAGGTGAAGTAACAGCTTCTGTAAATATTCACCGCAGAAAAAATATCACGATCCACCACAGCGTTACTCACCTCATGCATGCAGCATTGCGTAATGTATTAGGCAAACATGTGGCACAAAAAGGAAGTCTCGTAAATGAAGAACATACCCGTTTCGATTTTTCTCATTTTGCAAAAATGACCGACCAGGAAATTTCATCGGTAGAACAAACTGTGAATGAAAAGATCAGGGAAAATATTCCGGTTGTAATTAAATCAATGAATAAAGATGAAGCAATTGCCATGGGTGCAATGGCTTTGTTCGGAGAAAAATATGCTGATACGGTAAGGGTTGTCATCATGGATCCTGCTTACTCAATTGAATTATGTGGTGGCACTCATGTTGGCAGTACAGGCGAACTCGGTTATTTTAAAATAAAACATGAAACGGCTGTGGCTGCAGGTGTTCGAAGAATAGAAGCAGTATGCGGCAGGGCATCAGAAGAACTGATCAATGAACAATTTGATTCTGTTCGCCTTATTCGGGAAGCTTTAAAAAATCCAAAAGAAATCATTAAGTCGATAGAAAGCCTGATAGCTGAAAATGCATCATTGAATAAACGCATTGAATCATTGGAAGCAAGGCAATTGGTTGGTATCCGCAATGAACTGATGCAAAAAGATGAGATCATTGACAATGTAAGTTTTATTGGAGAGATCATTGAAGTACCCAATGCAGATGCATTAAAAAAATTATGTTTCGATTTTAAACATCACCTGCACGACCACCTTGTTGTGCTTTGTGCAAATATTGGTGGCAAAGCCAACATCGCAATAAGTATAAGTGACACTGTTGTTGTTGCAAAAAAATTAGATGCCGGAAAGATCATTAAAGAGCATGTAAGTAAACTCATTAACGGCGGCGGCGGCGGGCAACCATCTTTGGCAACTGCTGGCGGACAGGATCCAAGTAAATTTAAAGAAATAATAGACACAGTAAAATCTTTGCTGGCATAAAGTTTAACTTTTAAACGCCTTAAACGAAATATGCATATCATTTTCGAAACTCCCCGTCTTATACTTCGTTGTTTTACTGAAGATGATGCAGCATTGCTGTTGCAACTTAACAGTGATCCCGAAGTATTAAAATATTTACATGAGCCGGTTTTACAAACGAAAAAAAGGGCCGGGGAAATTATCAGGGATATTATATTTCCGCAATACAACCTCAATCTCGGAAGATGGGCCATCCATAAAAAAGAGGATGGGCAATTCATTGGCTGGTGTGGATTAAAACACCGGGCCGATCTGGATGAAATAGATCTTGGTTATCGTTTTATAAAAACTGCCTGGGGAAAAGGCTATGCTACTGAAGCCGCCTGGCATACATTGGATTATGGATTTAATACACTTCATGTAACGATCATTACTGGCAGGGCGCATATTGAGAATATTGCTTCTTTAAAAGTGTTGGAAAAAATAGGGATGAAATTTGTATGTGAAGGAATTGTAGATGACTGCCCGGTGAGAACATATACTGCTACAAGCTATTAGCCGTTAGCTATTAGCTATAGCCAGCAGTTTTTAAAAAAAACCAGCCCAGAATAATACCAATTTTCATTGTAAGATCACCAGCTAACAGCTTATAGCTAATGGCTAAAAGCTATTCTAAATGTTAAAGAAAAATAAATTTATGCGAAAAGTTTCGTAATTAAAAAATTACCCTTAGCTTTGAAGTACTAATTGTTTCGTACATAAAAATATAAAGACATGAAAAAAGTTTTGTTTGTATTCATTGCTATGCTTTTTACAACAACCGGTTTTAAAGCCATGGCACAGGAAGACCTGAAAACGACCAGTCCGGCTGATAAAAAAGAAAGCCAGGAAATAATCATTCGTAAAAAGGGCGATAAGGATGCCAATATCACAGTACAGATATCCGGCGATAAGGTTACAATAAATGGTAAACCATTGGTTGAATTTAAGGATGACGCCATAACCATTAATAAAAGAAATATCATCGTTCGTGATGGTGACAGGATCATGATCAACCACGAAGGGCTCAGGGAACTGGAAGGTCTTGGAAATTTATCCTGGGATGATGAAGGCGATGACAATAAACCTGGTGCATTCCTGGGTGTTACAACTGAAAAAGATGAGAAGGGTGCAAAGATCAATGAGATCACAGGAGAAAGCGCAGCTGCCAAAGCGGGTTTAAAGGAAGATGATATCATCACTAAAGTAGGCGATACAAAGATTGATGGACCCGAATCATTATCCAAAGCAATTACTGCAAAAAAACCAAAAGATGAAGTGAAGATATATTACCTGCGTGATGGGAAAGAAAAATCAGTAAAGGTTGTATTGCAGGAAAGAAAACATACTAAAAACGTTTTTTCATATTCATCCCCCGATGGTTCTTATAAAACACTTACAATACCGCAGGCAAGGGCCTACAAAGATCAGTTAAGATCTTATAGCGATGCCTACAGCTATGATCTTAAAAACCATATGCCAGAAATATATAACAACGATAATTTTAATTTCAATTCATTTCCACGCCAGAAAAAACTCGGGTTAAAGATACAGGATACAGAAGAAGGCAATGGAGTAAAAGTATTGGAAGTGGCAGATAGTTCAACTGCAGCTACCGCAGGTTTAAAGAAAGATGATGTCATAACCGAGATCGGTGGGATGAAAGTAACAAATACCGATGAAGTAAGAGAACAGTTGATGGATAACAGTGAAAAATCATCTTACAATATCAAAGCACGCCGCAATGGAAATGAAATGAGTTTCGATATTAAAATTCCTAAAAAACTTAAAACCGCTAATTTATAAACGCCATTGAAAAACAAAATGCACCGGAGCCAGAAAAGCTTCGGTGTTTTTTTATTCGTCATTGCGAGGTACGAAGCAATC
>JANNBU010000055.1:0-6752 GCA_031385805.1 Ferruginibacter sp. | reverse complement strand
GTTTCCTGCGTTGTAAAAGTTTTGCTGGCAATTAAAAAAATGGTTTCATCGGCAGTTATTTTTTTACATGTTTCAGCAATATGAGTACCATCTACATTGCTTACAAAATAAGGTTGAATATTATCCACCCAATAAGGTTTCAATGCTTCTGTAACCATAACGGGCCCCAGATCACTACCGCCAATTCCAATGTTTACAATGTATTTTATTTTTTTGCCGGTATATCCTTTCCATTCGCCGCTATGAACTTTTTTACAAAAGCTTTTCATTTGCTCCTGCACTTTTTTTATTTCAGGCATGATGTCTGCCCCTTCGAGG
Source organism: Ferruginibacter sp. (assembly GCA_031385805.1). Lineage (GTDB taxonomy): Bacteria > Bacteroidota > Bacteroidia > Chitinophagales > Chitinophagaceae > Ferruginibacter. The sequence continues at coordinate 6,434 of JANNBU010000055.1, read as the reverse complement.
ATAATTTCTTTTCCCGAAAAATTACGTAAAGCAGTATGTAACACAGCCCGGCCTTCCGTTTCATTGATCTTTTCCCCGCTGAACATTGCTTTTATGGCTTCATCCAATTTACAATCTGCTGCCAGTTTCAATAGCACTGATTTTGTTTCTGTATTGATATTATTTTTTGAGTAATCAAATAAAATATCATTCATCGTTGTAGAAAAAGAAACAAACCTGTCTGTATCTTCTGCAAATAATTCTTTTATCTGAACATGCTTCATCATCTCATAATGTGCAGTAAGTGCCTTCCATGCATTTGTAGTTGTAGGATCGATCCTTGGGAACATTTATTTAGCGGTTTAAAAGTTAATTAGGTTGATAAAGTTAATAAAGGTTTAGAGGGTTTAGAAGTTTAGGGTTTAGAAAGTTTAGTAGTTTTTTTTCGGTATTCTCTTTTCGCTTTGATCTTCTCCTTTTCTCCCCTTCGGGGAGATAGAGGGGCTTTACATTTCCCCCAGCACATGTACAATATGTTCTATCATCTCAGGAGTTACATCTAAGTGCGTAACCATTCTTACCTGTGTAGCAGAAATGGCTAAGCATAAAATATCATGCATGTTCATGTGATCGCAAAATGAAGCAGCCGTATAAGAACCCTTTACTTCGCAGATCAGAATATTGGTTTCTACGGGAAGCATTTTACCAATAAAATCTTTCTTCAACAAAAGATGGGCTATATACTTTGCGTGGTTGTGGTCTTGCTCTAATCTGTCAATATTATTTTGGAGGGCATAGATACCGGCTGCTGCCATATACCCGGCCTGGCGCATACCTCCACCAAAAACTTTTCTTATCCTGCGGGCTTTTTTAATAAAATCAGTTTTACCCAGTAGTAAACTTCCAACCGGTGCGCCGAGCCCTTTACTAAGGCATATAGAAATACTATCGAATATTTCACCGTATTGCTTTGCATTTTCTCCTTTTGAAATAAGCGCATTCCATAGCCTTGCCCCATCCAAATGGAACTTTAGATTATTTTTCAGGCAAACTGCTTTAATATGTTGTATTTCAGTAAATTCATAACAACTTCCACCACCACGATTGGCTGTGTTTTCCAAGCTTACTAATGATGTTCTGGTCTTGTGTACATCATCAGGGTTAATAGCATCAGCTATCTGGATAGCATTGATCATCCCACGGTCGCCATCCAATGCTTTTACCTGGCAACCACTGTTAAAAGCAATTCCTCCACCCTCATAAATATATACGTGGCTAAGTTTATCACAAATGACTTCATCGCCTGGCGACGTATGGCATTTAATGGCTATCTGATTTGTCATGGTTCCACTTGGACAAAATAGGGCGGCTTCCATTCCAAACATTTCCCTGGAAATTGCCTCCAGTTCATTAACCGATAGATCTTCCCCAAAGACATCATCACCAACAGGTGCTTTGAACATAAAGTCAAGCATAGCAGGGGTTGGCTTTGTAAATGTATCCGAACGTAAGTCTGTGATCATATGGCAAATGTATGAAATGAAATCACCCGATTCTATATAAAACTGTATCACTTGATATAAGTTAAAATCGTTTAATATAAACTTAGTTATACACCATTTGTACCTTTTTTCCTCAATTAATTATGAAATGCAAGATTTGCGTGGTAACTTTACAAACACTTTGTAAGAGGATTAAGGAATTAAGAATTAACCTATCATTTGCAACGTTTCCCCAACAAAAACCGTCTAATAGTAGTTATATAGTAATATATTCTGAATTTAATACAATACAATGAGGCAACTTAAAATCGCAACGCAGATAACGAACCGGGATTCACAGGCGGTAGAGAAATATCTGCAGGAAATTTCGAAAATATCAATGATCACTCCCGAGGAGGAAACCATTTTGGCCCAAAAGATCAAAATGGGGGATCAGCGTGCATTGGATAAATTGGTACAGGCAAACCTTCGCTTCGTGGTTTCTGTAGCAAAACAATACCAGCACCAGGGACTTTCATTAAGTGACCTGATCAATGAGGGTAACCTCGGTCTTATAAAAGCAGCACAGCGTTTTGATGAGACCAAGGGTTTCAAATTCATCTCTTATGCTGTTTGGTGGATCCGCCAGTCTATTTTGCAGGCATTGGCCGAGCAGGGAAGATTGGTTCGTTTACCACAAAATAAGATCGGTACTTACAACAAAGCCAACAAAGCATACATGGCTTTTGAGCAGGAGCATGAAAGGGAACCATCTACAGAAGAACTGGCAGAATTGCTTGAAATGAGCGAAACTGAGATCAATAATATTTTCCAGAGCAATACTCGTCACACTTCATTGGACGCACCGGTACACGAGGCAGAAGATGTTGCTATGGGCGACCTGTTAAAAGGTGGCGCAGAAACTGACGAAGATGTCATGCACGACTCATTGAAAAATGAAATTCGTAGGGTATTGAAATCTTTGAGTCCGCGTGAAGCTGAGATCGTAAATGCTTATTTTGGTTTGGATGGTGAGAATGGTGTAACGATCGAACAGATCGGACAAAAATATGACCTTACCAAAGAGCGTATCCGCCAGATAAAAGAAAGAGCGATCAAGCGTTTGCAGAAAGCACGTTACAGCGGTGCTTTGAAAGCATACTTAGGTTAATATTTTTCAAAAATATTTTATTGATACCCCGGAACTTCCGGGGTATTTTTTTTGAATTCATTACCCACAGTTTCGTATACACGATTTTTTTGATCCCATACCTGGAGTAAAGAAAAGTGCGATCAACCTTATACAGGAAATACTTTACAGTTGAACCTTTAATGCATATTCTTAATAAATACTTAAACATTTTTGGTGCCCGTAATTTTATGAGGTACCCTTTTGTGTTACCAACAATATTGCATAAATGATTTTTTTAAAATATTATTCACTGGAAGGTATGCACGCAAATGTTTAATATACTACTTTCGTACATTAATCAAAAAAAATAAATTAATTGTATGAAAAGAAGTTACCTCATCATTTTAGCAGTCCTTTTTTTATCAGGGACTGGTTTTGCCAATAATATATTGGTTACTAGCGCAACCATTTCGGGGCAAAATACAACTAACCAAACAGCGCTTATCAATTTTAGTGTGAGTTGGGAGAACAGCTGGCGCACCAGTACCAATGAAAACAATTATGATGGTGGATGGATTTTCGTAAAATTTCGCAAGAACGGAACAACAGACTGGCGGCATGCTACCATTAATATAACTGGTAATACTCCGGCATCAGGTGCTGCTATTACTGTTCCCGCCGATGGAAAAGGTGCATTCATTTACAGAAGTGCCAATGGCATCGGTAATGTAAATTATGTTGCCAATTCACTTCAGTGGAATTATGGTGTTGATGGAATTTTGAATAATGAAACCGTCGAGATCCTGGTTTATGGTCTTGAAATGGTTTACATCCCCACCGGAAGTTACCAACTGGGCAGCGGTGGAACAGAAAGTTTTGGTTTTACTGAAGGAGCTGTATTAACACCTTATATGGTTTCATCAAATGCTGCAATAAATCTTGGTACCACAGCGGGAACATTAAATCCAAATGGTAATGGTGCAGCATCCGGAACAATTCCTGCTACATTTCCTAAAGGCTACAATGCTTTCTGGATCATGAAATACGAATGCAGTCAACAACAATATGTTGATTTTTTGAATAACCTTGATTTGGCCAGGGCTAATATAAATAAAACGCCTACTATTTTTACAGGCACACATCCTGCACTGGTTGCTCCGCAACCAGAAAGAGGTATTGGGGAATTAGGTATGAACAGAACGGCTGCATTTGCAGACTGGAGCGGATTGCGCCCTTATTCAGAACTTGAATACGAAAAAGCCTGCCGTGGTTATAACACGCCCGCTGTACCCAATGAATATGCATGGGGAAATACCACTGCCAATCCCGTTATTTCCATCCTTAATGATGGCGCTAATAACGAAGCAGTAAGTTTACCCGCCAATGCTAATTGTACTTTTACCAATAGTTTACCAGGAAACAGGCCGGTTAGGGTTGGCATGTTTGCACGCACAAGCGGTTCCGACAGAACACTTAGCGGTGCAACCTATTATGGGGTAATGAATATGAGTGATAACCTATATGAAGTATGTATATCTATGGTTAATGCACAAGGAAAAGCAATAGATGCTTCTGTACATGGTGATGGATATCTTGGAGCAGATGGCAGAACTGACATTTCAACCTGGCAGCCTTTCCAGGCATTCGGTACCAGGGGATCTGGCTATAATGGAAGTTTGGCATTTGGAAAGCTTTCCGATAGAAGTTATGCAAATGTATTTACAGCTATATATGGTTCAGATACGAATCAACAAAACTTTGGTATCCGATTAGTTCGCACCGCACCTTAATCATTTAAAACAAGCATTATGCAAAAGATTTATATCATAGTGCTGCTTGTTATAAATGGTTTCATAACATCAGCACAAAACAATGCCATCTTTCAGGGTGGTTCGGGCGATGGGGTAGATAAAACAGTATTTGCACAGGCTGGTAATAATATTTTTACCGGCGGAAACGGTGATGGTTGGAATTATACTTCTTTTACCCAGTTAGCCGTAAATATATTTACCGGTGGAAATGGTGATGGGTGGAATAATACTTCCTATATCCAATCAGTAAATAATATTTTCACAGGTGGCAATGGGGATGGATGGAATTTTACATCTTTCCTGCAATCCGGCAATGCAATTTTTAATGGTGGTGATGGCGATGGTTGGGATAAAACATCTTTCCTGCAAACAGGTAATAATATTTTTACCGGTGGCATAGGAGATGGATGGAGCAGTACATACATACCCATGGGGCCTATTCCTGTAAATTTTCTTTATTTCAATGCACAAAAGCAAGGTCAAACTTCGGCATTGCTTAGCTGGAAAACAGCACAGGAAGTCAATTCAGCTTATTTTGATGTAGAAAGAAGCACAGATGCTCTTAATTATACTTACATCGGAAGGGTAAATGCTGCCGGAAATTCACAGATTCCTGTTAGTTATTTTTTTACAGATAACCAACCGGCAAATGGAATGAATTATTACCGGCTTAAGCAGGTAGATCTTGACGGGCGCTTTATTTATACGCCTTCGAGATTGGTAAGATTTAGTGATTTGAATGCCGGGGCCGTAAAATATTTCCCCAATCCTACCAATGGGTTGTTGAATATTGAGCTAACGGAGGCAATGAAAAAAGAATCAAAAATTATTAATGTCAGCAATGCAGCCGGAATCGTTTTAAACCAGTTAAAATTGGGAAGTAACGTAAATTCAATATTACAGGTTGATTTTAGCAGGTATCCAAAAGGTATATATTTTGTGCAGGTAAAAACTGCTTCAACAAATAGTACACAAAGGATCGTATTACAATAGAAATATCTTCTTCATACAAAGATCAGGGCAACCTTCGGGTTGCTCTTTTTTTGTGTTTATAAATTGAGTAAATTTGCCTCATGAATAAATTGGTTTTTGTACTCTTTGCATCATTGCTTTTATCCTGTGAGAAAGATATTAATTTTGATCTGAAGGAATCCCCGAATGTACTGGTGGTAGATGCCGAAATTGAGAATGACAAAGCGCCCACCGTTATACTCACAAAAAGCTTTTCTTATTTCAGTACAATTGATCCGCAATTGCTGGCACAATCATTTGTGCACAATGCAGATGTTTTTATTTCAAACGGTTCGCTTACACATAAATTAAAAGAATATTCCTATCCCTTGGTTCCCGGTTACCTGGCTTATGTCTATAGCATTGATTCATCTTCATTGGCCACGGCATTTTTAGGGGAATTCAACAAGGCTTATACCTTGAAGATCATTTCTGACGGGGAGGAATACAATGCATCGGTGCGGATACCTTCATTAGCCACATTCCCTGACTCAGTATATTTTAAACAGGCACCTTTTATACCGGATACGAATAAACGTAGCATGTTTGTTAAGGCACATGACCCGGTTGGCCTGGGAAATTATGTACGGTACTTTACCAAAAGGAACAGCAATCCGTTCTGGCCTGGACAAGCATCTGTTTACAGCGATGAAGTGATTGACGGCACTACGTATGATGTTTCCTTTCCGCAGGGAATAGACAGGAATGATCCGCCAAAGGCCGATAGTAATTTTTATAACAGAGGAGACACTGTTACGCTTAAATTCTGCAATATTGACAGATCAACTTATACTTTCTGGACCACCTGGGAATTTGCTTATCAAAGCATCGGCAATCCATTCTCACAACCGAATAAAGTAGTGGGAAATATTTCCAATGGGGCATTGGGTGTATTTTGCGGTTATGCTGCATGGTACCGCAAAAAGATCGTTGAATAAAATGCTGCATTACAATTAAAAATAGTTTTGGACAAATAATTATGGAAAATAATACAATAGAAAAAACAAGTTGTTTAATAAT
>JANNBU010000449.1:0-2492 GCA_031385805.1 Ferruginibacter sp. | reverse complement strand
GATTGCTTCGTTCCTCGCAATGACGAAATTTAATACTTAATTGATGTATAAAGAAATTATAGACTGGATCGATATCTTTCTCGTACCTGCTTATTTCTTTATTTTTTTGCTGATCCTGGTTTATATCAAAAAAAGAAACCCGCAGAATATACTCATTCAGAAATACCTGGTCAAAGGATTTATATTCAAAGTGGCCTGTGCTATTTTTTATGCGCTGCTGATACATTTTTATTATGGTTTTGGGGACAGCCTCAGTTATTTCAGGGATGCTATTTTTATTAAACACCAGATAAGTATCGGTGCTGAGCATTTAAATGTTTTATTTGACAGCCAAAAAACGGTAAGGGAAACCCATGGCATCATAGCAGGTGGCGGGGAGCCAGGATTTGCCGTAGAAAAGGTAGCTTTATTATTATCCTATATTTCTTTTTCCAGATACCTGGTAGTAACCTTGTTCTTTGCAGCCATTGCCTACTCAGGTATGTTTAAAATGCTGCAAACCTTTTGTGATATCATGCCCGGCTGGGAAAAGCGGATCGCTTTGATCATTTTATTCTTTCCGTCGCTGAGTGTTTTTGGTTCGGGGGTTTTAAAAGATACGCTTTGCATGGCATCATTGGGATGGTTGTTATATTGCAGCCAGCAGTTGATTGTAAAAAAACAATTCAGGCTAAAATATATTTTCATCATGGCGCTGAGTATTGCGGTGATCTGCATCATAAAGATCTATATCATCGTTGCTTTTATCATACCATATATTTTATACCTGCTTATATTACTTGTTAAGAAGATACAAAGCAATTTTATCCGCCGCATCGTTTTGCCGGTCCTACTCCTTATCTTAACCGGCTTATACATATATTATTCAAAGGAAATTGATGACAGGCTTGGTTATTATGCAGTAGATAAGCTGTTTGATAATGTAAAAGAATTGTCAACATCATATTTAACCAGTGAAACATCGGATACTGAAGCCACTTTCGACCTGGGTACATTTGAACCAAGTATCAGTGGTTTTATCATGAAGATGCCTGCGGGAATAGCGGCTGCAATTTACCGGCCGTTTATATGGGAAGCCAAAAAATTCATTATTATTTTTAGTGCAACAGAAAGTTTGTTCTTATTGTGGCTAACCCTGTACGTATTGTATAAAACAGGTTTCTGGCGATTTCTAAGCGGCATTTTCAATAACCCATTTACATTTCTTTGTATCAGTTATGCCTTACTGTTTGGAGCGTTGATCGGTTTATCTACTTATAATTTTGGAACGCTGGCCCGTTACAGGATCCCTTTAATTCCGTTTTATACGATGGGTTTGCTGAATATATTATACTGCTACCAAAAAACTATCCTTCAAAAGCCTTCTGAAAATATTTCTTAATAATTGAGATATCAAAATCAGCAGCACGCTTTGACGCTTTTTCTAAAAGCCTGTTCCGAAGCGCTTCATCTGTCATCATTTTTTTCATCGCTGCTGCCATTACGGGCACATTTCCAACGGGTGTTAATATACCAAACTCCTCTTCACTAAAATGATCTGTAAGCTGTAGGTTAGCATCGGTTGCAGGCGCAAGCATTTCCCGCGGGCCCGATCTGCAATCGGTGGAAATAACCGGTTTACCACACGCAATTGCTTCTAAAAGCACATTGGGAAATCCTTCCACATCTGAACATAAAATAAATGAATCGCATTTGTGAATATACTTGAACGGGTTATTATCCCGGCCACAGAATATTACCTGTTCACCGATATGATGGTCTGATACTTTTTGTATAAACTGATCTTTCAACGGACCATCGCCTACCAACAGCAGTTTGCAATTCATATCTTTTATCAATGCAAAAGCATCGATCACCAACGGGAAGTTCTTTTCTTTCCTGAAATTTCCTACCACAGCAAAATAAAATGTATCCTTTGAAAAAGAAATATTCACGGGATTCAGCATTTTACTCTGTAGTTCCTGTATATCTACAGGATTATATATTACTTCAATTGGCGTTTGTACGTTTAGGTTATCCCTGAGGTCGGTCTTCATGGCATTGGAATTTGCCAGCACCAGGTCGGCCCGGTTATAAGAAGCGGTGATGAGAAATTTTGTGATGGCACGGGTGAGTGCCGGCCTGGTTTGCAGCATGGTGGTCTGGTGCGTTCTTTCGCACATGACTACACGCCCTTTGTAACCCCACAATGTCCTCATAAGTGCATTGATATAACAGGGCCTGTTAAGAAATGCTACGCTGTGCGTGATACCATTTTCTTTGCAATACTTACTTACTTTATATGATAGCCAGGGCAGTTTCAGAAGCATGGATATTTGTCCGTCATCTTCAGACTGTTTAAGATCAAGTATTTTAATGCCAGCCGGAATATCGTATTCAATGACATGACTGTACAATGCAAGGTGTATGTCAAAATCATCCTGCAGGTGGGTTAAAAGTTGAGATACAACTCTTTCTGCACCGCCCGACCTGAGAGAATTTATACATATTAA
>JANNBU010000031.1:0-10655 GCA_031385805.1 Ferruginibacter sp. | reverse complement strand
ATGGAGCAGCCGCATTCCTCATTTCAGATAAGAAAAATGAAACCGGCATCAGCCTTCGTGTAGAATGGATAGAAGGTTTTTCCTATGCCAATGAACTGGAACCATGCATGTATATGGGTAGTGAAAAACTGAGTGATGGTACTTTAAAAAGTTATCTTGATTATAGCCCGGAAGAAATAATGAACCAATCTATACTAACCATTAAACAGGATGTAAAATTATTAAGCAAAAATATAGTCTTGTATGGTGGTATTGGTGTAAAAGCGGTATTGGACAAGCATGGTATTAAATCAGAAGAGATCGATCATTTTTTGCCGCACATGTCGAGTGAATTTTTTAAAGACAAGATCTTCCAGCAACTGATCGTTAACGGAACAGGTATTACTTATGATAAGTGGTTTGTAAACCTTAGCCAGGTTGGAAATGTAGGCGCTGCTTCTGTTTACCTGATGGTTGATGAATTATTTCACAGCGGGAAACTAAAGGTTGGCGATAAGATATTTTTGCTTGTACCGGAAAGTTCCCGGTTTTCTTATATGTATAGTTTGCTTACGGTATGCTAAAACAGTTTATAAGTTCATAGTTTAGAGTTATAAGTTGAACAAACTATGAACTATAAACTATAAACTATTTAACATGAAAAAAGAAGACATCCCTCAAGACCCCAGCGCCCTTAATAAATTAACCAAAGAAGTAGTTTATGCAGTTGACAGTTCGGGGAATTATACCACTGAACTAAGTACCGGGTGGGAAGTAAAAACCACTGCATTAGATGTAGCGTGGAAAGACATTGAACAAAGAATCGAACAGGCACATCAAAAAGTGATCAACAACGAAGCCAGTCCTTTATTATATTTTATTGAACTAAGATTGATGGATATTGGTATCGTTGCTGCTTATACCGGGTTTTGGAAATGGACGATCAAACAACATTTAAAGCCTGCTGTTTTTAAAAAACTATCCGAACAAAAATTAAAAAAATACGCCGAAGCATTTAATATAAGTGTGGAAGAATTTAAAACCATGAAAGTGCATGAAGCATGAATTCAAACATTTGCAGGCAGCTCATTGTGAAAATGGTGTTACCACAAACTTATTAAGAACGATCGGCGTTGAAAACATGACCGAACCGATGACATTTGGTATAGGATCGGGATTATTTTATGTGCTGTTACCTTTCCTGAAAATAAACAATGGCCCGGCTATCGCATTCAGAACCATGCCCGGGCGTATTTTTAAAAGAACATGCAATGCACTTGATATTCCGGTTTTTCGAAAAAAATTCAGTTCCAAAGAAAGTGGCAAAAGGTTTTTAGATGAATGTTTGGATAAAGGCCAGGCCGTAGGTTGCCAGGTGGGTGTTTATTACCTTACTTATTTTCCAAAAGAATACCGCTTCCATTTCAATGCACATAATATGATCGTATTTGGAAAGGAAGCCGACCGATACCTCATCAGCGACCCGGTAATGGAAACAGTTACATCTTTATCAGATTATGAACTGGAAAGGGTACGTTTTGCTAAGGGCCCGTTTGCACCAAGAGGACAGATCTATTATCCCAAAGAATCAAGAATCGTTACTGATGAAACAATGCGTAAAGCAATTGTAAGCGGTATTAAAAAAAATATATTCCACATGATACGCATTCCCGGAACTGTTGTTGGTGTTAATGCCATAGCGGATACCGGAAAAAAAATAAAAAAATGGCGTGATAAACTAGGTCAACAAAAAGCGGGTTTGTACCTGGCCCAATTGGTTCGCATGCAGGAAGAAATAGGAACCGGTGGCGGTGGATTCAGGTATATTTATGCCGCATTTTTGCAACAGGCACATGCGTATCATCCCAAAGACGAGTTATTGGAAATATCAAAAACCTTTACACAGGCAGGTGATATCTGGCGCAATGCCGCGGTACAGGCTGCAGGTATTTATAAAGGCCGTATTGGCAGCCAGGCAGATTTTGATGTAATGGGCGACTACCTGTTACAGATAGCCGAAATAGAAAAAAATGCATTCAGGGCTTTGGATAAAATAAAATGGCATTCATGAACAATGCGGCAGTAAGCATACAAAACCTTGAATTCAAATACCCGGGCCAGCCTGCTAATTGTTTCAACAAGCTGAACCTTGATATAGCAACAGGGGAACGCTTTGGTTTGTTTGGGCCCAATGGCGCAGGCAAAACCACCCTGATGAATTGCATGACCGGACTCCTCTCCTATCAGCAGGGAAACATAAAACTCTTTAATGAGGAAGTAAAAACAAACCGGAAAAAGATCAACAAATATTTTGGATTTGTACCACAGGATTTTTCTTTTTACCAGGAATTAACTCCCATAGAAAATTTATACTTTTTTGGTGCATGGTCGGGGTTGGATAAACCTACGATCAAAAAAAAATCGGATGAACTGCTTGAGGTGCTTGGCCTTGCTGATGTTCGCAACAAACCTGTACATAAATTTTCGGGTGGAATGAAACGGAAGGTAAATCTTGCGATCGGCGTAATACATACACCACGTATTTTATTTTTAGATGAGCCAACGGTTGGTGTGGATGTTCATACCCGCCAGGCCATCATCAGTTACCTGAAAGCATTGAATGAAAATGGCACCACACTTATTTATACATCACACCAACTTAGTGAAGCAGAAGATCTTTGTAACAGGATCGCTCTTATTGATGATGGAAAAATTTTAGTGCATGATTCTTTAACTCAATTATTACTCGAACATAAAGAAGAAGGACTGGAAGGATTGTTCATTAATTTAACGGGTAAGTCATTAAAATAAGAAACACAAAATAAGAAATGAGAAATAAGGAAGTATTAAAACCCGTTCTAACCAACTTTATTACCTGCCGGCCGGCAGGCAGGTTCCTTATTTCAAATTCCTTATTCCTTATTCCCCATGTTTAAACTACGGGCCACCATAATAAAAGATATACAGATACTGACCCGTGACAGGATCGGCCTGGTCATGATGTTTGTGATGCCCATCATCCTTGCCATAGTAATTACGGCTACACAGAACAGTACGTTTGAACTGGTGAATAAAAATAAGGTTCCGCTGTTGTTGTGCAATAGAGATACCGGTGAATCCAGCAAACAGTTGGTAAGCGCTATTGAAAAAGTAGGCATGTTTGATGTGAAGAAAGTAACGGCGGATGAAACTGAAAAACAAATAGCCGGCCGCATGCATGAAAAAGATGCATTGATCGCCATCATCATTCCAAATGATTTTTCTGAAAAAGTAGAAGCCAGGGCAAAAGCCACAGCCACAAAGGCTTTGAACAACCTGGGTTTACAAACAGATTCTGTAAAACAAAATACCGACAGTTTACAACCGATCAGTTTATTGTACCACCCGGTATTACAGGAATCCTTCAGGCAATCTATACAAGGTGCTTTGCGAAGCACTTTACAAATGGTGCAAAGCAAACAGGTAATAAAAAATTTATACTATTCTCTGAATGAAAAAAATATTCCTGATTCATTGGAAAACGAGATCATCAATAACCAGGTTGCCATCAATGAAATTCCAATCTCAAGGGATGGAAGTAAAACTGTGCCCAATGCCACACAACATAACATTCCGGCATGGACGATCTTTGCTATGTTCTTTGTAGTGATATCTTTAGGCAGCAGCGTGGTAAGAGAAAAACTAAGTGGAAGTTTTGTGCGATTAAAAACATTGCCTACCAATTACCTGCTTGTATTGGTCTCAAAACAAATCACTTACCTGTTTGTAACATTGTTACAGGCTGCAGTAATTTTTGCAATAGGCATTTGGTTATTCCCTTCCATGGGATTGCCGAAATTGAATTTGCCATCAGACCTGCTGGGATTATTCATTGTATCATTTATTTGCGGCTGGTGCGCTGTAAGTTTTGCCATCTGCATCGGCGTATTTGCACAAACACAGGAACAGGCAAATGGTGTTGGCGCCGTATCCATAGTACTGCTGGCTGCCATTGGAGGCTTGCTGGTACCGAGTTTCGCCATGCCCGGATCTTTTCAGCATATAATAAAATTATCCCCTTTACACTGGTGCCTGGAAGCTTATTACGGCCTATTCTTAGAAGGAGGCAAACTAAAAGATATTTTATTAAATATTTTACCTTTATTGGGTATTACTGTATTAATTCAGTTAATTGCATTGTACGGTTTAAAAAGAAAAAACCTGATTTGAAATAATTATCATGGAGACAGCACAATTAAAAGAGCAGTTAAAAAAACAAATAGTAGAATTTCTTAACCTGCTATCCGTAAAGCCGGAAGATATCAAAGATGATGAACCTTTGTTTGGTGAAGGATTGGGTTTGGATTCTATTGACTCTATTGAACTCATCGTGTTGCTCAACCGTGAATATGGTGTTGTTATTGAAGACCCCAAAGAAGGCCGCAAGGTATTGGTTGATATCAATACCATGGTAGCTTATATAGAAAAACACCGCACAAAATAATATCATCTATTGGACAGGATCGTTGTTACAGGTATGGGAGTGATCAGTGCTATAGGAAATACCGTAGCTGAAAATCGTGTATCCCTTATCGAAGGTAAATGTGGTATTGGCCGGCTGGAAATGTTTCCTTCAAAATTTTCGGATACACGTCCTGTTGCTGAAATAAAGATCAGCACCGCTTCATTGAAAGAAAAATTACATGCATTTGAACCGGGGGTTACCAGGACAACATTATTAGCCCTGCATGCAATGGAAGAAGCACTTGCAGATAGTGGGTTAACCACAGAAGAAATTGCTGCTTTTGATACCGCTCTTATTGGTGCAAATACTGTTGGTGGTATGTGTTTAACAGATGAAATGTACCAGGATTCAAAAAAAGATTCACCCGGTTCTGAATATATTTCAGCTTATGATTACGGCTCAATAAATATGTATTTGCAGAACCGATATGCTATGACAGGACCGGTAAATACTATCAACACGGCATGCTCATCGTCTGCAAATGCGATCATGTATGGTGCAAGGCTGATAAGATCGGGAAGGGTGAAAAGAGCCATTGTTGGCGGCGTAGACAGTCTTGCAAAATTTACGATCAATGGATTTAATTCATTACACATTTTATCAAATGAAATATGCACGCCGTTTGATGAAGGCCGCAAAGGATTGAATTTAGGTGAAGCTGCCGCATTTCTTGTGTTGGAAAAAGAATCTGATGTTTCGGGTAAAAAAATATATGCGGCATTGAGTGGTTATTCAAATGCCAATGATTCCTTTCATGCATCTTCTTTGTCTGATGATGGCATTGGACCTTATAAAGTAATGAGTGAAGCGCTTGCATTTGCAAAACTTGATCCATCGCAAATTGATTTCATAAATGCACATGGTACTGCTACAGAAAATAATGACCAGGTAGAAAGCATTGCCATGATCCGCCTGTTTGGTAAAGTTCCTGCATTTGGATCTACCAAAGGAAATGTAGGTCATACATTGGGTGCAGCCGGCGCTATTGAAGCAGTATATTGTATTCTTAATTTATCAGAACAGGAATTATACCCTGCCCTTCATTTTAAGAACCCGATTCCCGATACAGGATTAAAACCTGCACTGTCTTATGAAAAAACTGCATTAACGCATATCATGTCAAATTCATTTGGTTTTGGCGGTAATTGTTCATCACTGATATTTTCCAAAGCCTGATACCATGTTCTATATTCATCAAACATCCTGCATATCTCCTCAACAAACATTCATTGATGTTGATATAAATAAATTGCATAAACCCGTTGATAAAAAATTACAGACGATTGAACCTGCTTATGACGGCATTCCGCCGGGTGTATTAAGAAGAATGGGAAAAGCAGTGAGAATGGGCGTTGGCGCTGCCATGCCTTTGCTTCAAAATGAAACCAAACCGGATGGAATTATTATTGGAACAGCCAATGGTGGTAAAGAAGATTGTGTAAAATTCCTCAACCAAATCATTGAATATGATGAAGGTTTACTTACACCGATTAATTTTGTACAGAGTACACCCAATGCAGTATCTGGCCAAATAGGTTTACTTACAAAGAATCATGGATATAATATTACACACCTGCACCTCGGTTTGGCATTTGAATTTGCTATGATCGATGCAGCTATGATGCTTACTGAAAATCCAATGAACAATTACCTGCTTGGCGCTGTGGACGATATTTCTACATACAATTATTATTTTGAAGATAAAGGTGGATGGTATAAAAAAGAAATTATTTCCAACAACGCATGGTATGAAACAAATTCCCCGGGAAGTATTGCAGGCGAAGCTGCTGCTATGTTCTTAGTAAATGGAAATAAAAACGATTCCATTGCAAAAGTTCTTGCTGTTGATACATTGCATCATGAAGATGAATCGGTGATGAAAGAAAAATTACAACAGTTCATAAAAAAATATTTACCGGCGGGAGAAAAAATAGATCTTTTACTAACAGGCGAGAACGGAGATAATCGTTTAGCAAAATATTATGCTTCCTGCGAATCATTAATAGGGAATGATATTGCCATTGCCCGTTTTAAACACATGAGCGGTGAGTATCCAACAGCAACAGCAATGGGGCTTTGGCTTTGCTGTGAACTGCTTCAGAAACGGCCCATGCCCACGCATATGCTTAAAAGAAAAGGATCGGCGATGGAATATAAAAATGTACTTATTTACAATAATTATAAAGGTATCCAACACAGTTTTATCCTGGTATCTGCGCAATAATATTATTTTATAATAAAATCATTTGCATTTAACCATACACTTTGAGTTGAAGGTTCTAAGCCCCCTCTCCAAAAGGAGAGGGGGTTGGGGGTGAGGCCTATCCACCCAATTTATCATACAACGCAACAACCCATCTTCTTGGCAAAACCCTTACCACAATAGCCACAATCTTATTTAAGCCACCGGGAATGATTACCAGTTTTTTATTCAATGTCTTTCTTACAGCTATTTCACCAACCCTTTTAGGGCTCACTGCCATCTGGTTGCCAAACCACCCAAGTTTCTTTTTTGTATCTGCTTCAATTTCTGGTTTTGTATAAACAGGGCCGGGGCAAAGCACACTGACACTGATATCTTTTTCTTTTAGCTGGTAACGCAAAGAATAACTGAAAAAAACAACGGCAGATTTAGTAGCGGAATACATATTCTTTACAGGGATTGGGGCAAATCCTGCCATGCTGCCTACATTCAGAATATAGGATGGTGCATTTTTTTCCAGCAAGGGTAATAAGGTAAGGCTGAGTGCCATGCAGGATTCTATATTTAAATTGATCATGTAACGAAGCGAATCAAGTGATAAAGACAGGTAATCATTGGAACCACCAAAACCGGCCACATTACAAAGCACCTTTACCGGAATATTATTTTCCGTACACCATCTGGCAATTTCAGTTGCTGCTTCTTTCCTGCTAAGGTCGTACTGCAGAATTTCTACATGAACATGGTATTTTGATTCTAATTTATTCTTTGCTGCGATCAAACTATCCCTGTGCCTTGCTATCAATATCAAATTAAATTTTCTTTTTGCCAGTGCTTCGGCAATTGCATACCCGATCCCCTTACTTCCGCCGGCGATCAGTGCAAAAGGATTGGAGTTGACAGAATCAATAACCGGGAGCTGCAAATTGCCAGGAAAAACGGGAACTTCATTCGGTAGTGAAAAGTTGTTGAGCGCATGATCATTGTAGAGACCTGGCTCGTTATCGGTTGTTTGCGTAAATCCTTTTAACAAACAGCATAAAGTAAAAACAAGTGTAGCAGCTTTTTTCATAAAATGGTATTAGTCGGGGTAAAAGCTATCCATTACCGTACCATTTATTGTATTTCTTTCGAAAGCGTTAATGATTCAACCTCAGCCCTTCTTTTTTTATCGGCTATTTTCTGATGCAACCAATCCGGCCAATGCGTACTGTCTTCTGCCTCATACACACGCAATTCCTGTGATTCATCTTTCTTTAAGAGGTCATCCTGTTTACAATTAAGAATAATAGCAGCTGTTTGTACTCCTGAATAACTTGAACCCGCCACACCATGCGACATAATGCTGGCACCACACATATACAGGTTATCAATTTCAGTTTTCGCTGTGTATGAAAAAGGTCCGGTTTGGAAAAACCCTTTTTCTGTTCCATACACATTTCCATTGGTTGATTTAATATAATATTCATTCGTCATGGGCGTACCCAATTCCATCTGCACAATATTTTCACGGATACCGGGCACGACTTTTTCAAGACTGTTCAGCAATTTTTTACAAATACGTTCCTTGAATTTTTTATACGCTTCAGAATCTCTTCCTTCTTTGTGAATCGCTGATTGAAAAGTATCATAATCTATAAAAGTAACCACTTCAATGGTATGCTCCTTCCCGTTATAACTTGAAGGATCTTTAATGGAAGAGCAACTGATAAAAAGCCCGGTAAATTCATCCATCTCAAGTAAACCAACTTCTTTAAGGTCATGATGCAGGTCATCCATATCACGATCCGGCATCATCCATATATTACCGGAATCCAGGCCTGCTTTCCGCAGATCCATATCCACCGTAATAAAGAACATCAACGAGGTTACCGAATAACGTGTTTTGGCAAGCTTTACCTGTAATTTATTGCTCAGGTTCTCCATTCCAACCATTTTATACGTTGCTCCCGGATCAGTATTTGAAATAACGTTTGTGGCTGTAAGTTTTTCACCATTTTCCAGTTCCACACCTGTTGTACGAAATTTTTTATTATCGGCTGTACGTTCCAGTAAGATACGTTTTACCCCTACGCCTGTCCTCACTTCTCCGGCATATTTTTTAATTCTTTTGGTCATGGCTTTTACGATAGCACCGCCGCCACCCATCGGGTAAAACCCTCCTTCAAAATAATGTTCCATCAATGCACAATGAAAAGGGAAACTTGCTTTTGAAGGCGCCAGGCCATGATCACCACATTGTATGTTGATCACTCTTTGCAGCAACGGATCTTTGATATGCCAGCCCACTACCCGCTTTAAGCTGAACAAACCATATTTTCCCAAATGCCTTGTACGGTAAGGAATGGAAATATTATCCCAGAACCCTTTCATTTTTGGAATAAGTTGTATTTCCCTGCTTACATTCCTTACAAGCTCCAGGTATTTTTTTAATCCTTTTTTTTCTTTTGGAAATCTTTCTGAAAGTGATTCATACAAACGATCAATTTTTGCAGGCATGTCAACTTTTTCATCCCCGATCCAGCAATGCTCATAAGCATCCGGGTTCATCCGAAAAAAAACAAGGTCATTTGCAATACCCAATCCTTTATAGAGATCACTTGTTGACTGGCCTTCATCAACCAAACCTATATAATGCACACCCGGACTAAAGCGATGGCCATCAATATAAAAACTATGGCACCATCCTCCCGGAACATAATGTTGTTCAATGACAGCAACTTTTTGTCCTGCCCGTGCAAGACAAAGTGCAGTTGATAACCCGCCTGCCCCCGAACCAATGATAATGCTGTCGAATTCGTTCATACTTAATAGATGTTAATAAAGATAGCATTTTAATAGCATCTAAAATGAAGACGTTTAATGACTTTAGGGTTGCCAACCCTTTAAGACTATTATTAGCTACATAATAATTGCAAAGGCTGGCAACCCTGAGCGAAATTTTTAGATGGCACCTATAAAATATAATGATACTTTTAAACTTAACTTAGCTCATAAAAATATAATTGAAGGCAGAAAGAATAAAGGGTTGCAGAAAGTTGGTTGCAAGAAGAGTATAAAAATACTAAATTGAAAAAGCAATGAACAAGGGTGAAATTATATTGTACCAAAACCAGGAAGGCACTATTAAAATAGACGTACGCCTGGAGGAAGAAACTGTTTGGCTTACACAGGCACAAATGGCAGAATTGTTTGGTAAAGGCAGAACAACCATAACCGAACATATCCAAAATGTATTTGCCGAAGGCGAATTGGATGAAAATGTGGTATGTCGGAAATTCCGACATACCACTCAACATGGTGCCATTGAAGGAAAAACACAAGAAAAAGAGGCTAAGGATTACAACCTTGATGTAATTATTTCTGTGGGATACCGTGTTAAATCGCCTCAAGGCACACAGTTTAGAATTTGGGCAACGCAGCGCCTTAAAGAATATATCATAAAAGGGTTTGCTCTGAATGACGACCGTTTTAAAACGGGCAATTCCATGAACTATTTCAACGAATTACAGGAACGCATTCGGGAAATACGTTTGTCTGAAAGGTTCTTCTATCAAAAAATAAAAGACATCTATACCACCAGTATTGATTACGATGCAAAAGATGAAAAGACAATTGCATTTTTTAAAATAGTACAAAATAAATTGCTTTGGGCTATTAGTGCGCAAACTGCAGCAGAATTGGTGTATCGGAGGGCAGATGCCAACTTGCCACTACTCGGTATGCGATCGTTTGATAAAAAGAATGCGAATGCAATTAAAAAGACTGACATAAGCATTGCCAAGAATTATTTAAAAGAAGATGAAATAAAATTATTGGGTTTACTGGTGGAGCAATATTTGGCTTTTGCCGAAACCATGGCACAGCAGCGAACACCGATGTATATGACGGATTGGATAAACAGGCTGGATAGTATTTTACAACTCAATGGCAGGGAGCTATTAACCCATGCAGGAAAAATAAGCCACG
>JANNBU010000030.1:0-5897 GCA_031385805.1 Ferruginibacter sp. | reverse complement strand
GCCTACGATCCAATCCTGCATGGTACGCAGATCCATGGCAGAATATTTTTGTTCACTTCCTTTTTTTGGATGGATCACATACTGGTATATTTCTCCAAGACCGGTTGTAACAGGCCCCATTTCAGGATTGCCCATCCCTTTAGGAATTTGTTCAACAGCTTCTTTTAGTTTTTCGGAAATAAGCTGCCTGGCAAAATATATGTTCACATCTTCTTTAAACACTACTGTTATTACACTTAATCCGAAACGGGAAAAAGAACGCATCTCCTCAATTCCCTGGATATTGGACAAGGATCTTTCCACGGGGTAAGTAATAAATTGTTCTACTTCCTGCGCTGCCAGTGTTGGAGCTCGGGTAATAACCTGCACCTGGTTATTGGTTACATCTGGTAAGGCATCAACGGGTAATTTGGAAGCACTCCACAATCCCCAAATGATTAAAGCGAGCGTCATTACCCCGATAATGAGTTTGTTTTTTATACTGAATTGAATGATCTTATTGAGCATAGTTTACTTTTTGAGATTATCATTACTGTGGCAATAGCTGTTAAAGAGTATTATTTCTGCAACAGGAATGATACTTTACTATACAACAAATACAATGATTGAATACTGATTGCCAGCGATCAGTTGGATTTTTTTTGATAACACCGAGCACTCCAAAACCTGAATTGGTTTGGATGATAGAGAGCCATCAAAAACTAAGTGATTAAACTAATTGGGGCGGTTGCCAGATGGGGAGCGATATCTCTGAAAGACTAACAGGAAGGTGTACTGCTTTTTTTTCAACTGAAGTAATATGCAGCGATCCTATTTGATAATAATAAGAAATAATTGCAAAACTGGCACAGCAGTTACAGGTGCAGAAGGGAGAGCAGTCATCGGGATGGCTTTCTTCCTGTTGATTTTGCGATGTAGAGAATGCTGAATTTGCTTTAGGGTCATTTAGGCCATAGGCTCCATCTGTACAAGGCATACAGCTAAGTACAAGAACCAGGACTGCCATTATGAAAGCAAAAATTTTCATTATTGCAAAATAACGTGTAATATTTCAATTTTCGTATATCAAAAGCTATTATATTATCCACTCGGTTGCAAAAATGCCTGTTTCACTGATTTTGCAACTGAAAATAAACAATCACCCGCTTTTGTAAAATATCTCCATTTTTAATTTCGATGAAAAAAGTAAGTATTTTTTGGTTGCAGATTTAGAATCTATCTTTTTTGAAAACTACAAAATAAAAAATGCTGTATTGTATTAAACGGTGTAATATGATCTTCCTCAATACATTTTATACGGTTAAAACTTACTTCAAACCTTGCAGACATAGATCTTTCTGAATACTGTTTTATTTCCAGCCCGCTGCATTTCTTTGGCCCTTGTTCTGAAAATGTACCCAGGATCAGATAACCATCTTTGCAAATGGCCTCTTCGGCTATAGAAACATATTTATAAATCTTTTCTTCAGTAGTAAGAAAATGAAATGCTGCCCTATCGTGCCAAAAATCGAATTTAACCGGAGGGATAAAATCTATAATATCACTAACTATCCAATGAACCTGCGAAGCTTTCTCTCCAAGCCTTTGTTTGGCTTTTTCAATTGCATTTGCAGAAATGTCAAGTACCCAGATATTTTGATAACCTTTTTCCAGTAATGCATCAACAAGATGACTGTCACCACCTCCAATATCAATAATATTTGCTGTCAGTGGCAGTTGAAATATTTCAAGAAAATCCAAAGAAGTTTTTGGGTATGGCTGAAACCAGCTTACTTCCGTTTCTGTTTTAGTTGCAAAAACTTTTTCCCAATGTTCTTTGGTATTTATATGTCTGCTCAATCCAATCCTTTATAAATGTAAAATAGATTTTATCATCCGAACCCTGCCTACCGGCAGGCAGGCTCAAACCTCAAACCTGCCGACCGGCAGGCAGGCTTCGAACCTCGAACTATTTAAACATCTATCGCTTCTCCATAAGCAACCGCAGTTGCTTCTTTCAATCCTTCACTCATGGTTGGGTGCGGATGTACTGCATTTAATATTTCATGTGCCGTGGTTTCTAATTTTCGTGCCACAACAGCTTCGGCGATCATTTCCGTTACATTCATACCGATCATGTGGCAGCCTAAAAATTCACCATACTTGGCATCGTAAATAACTTTTACAAAACCTTCGGTGGCGCCTGCTGCACTTGCCTTGCCGCTTGCCATGAATGGGAACTTGCCGATCTTCACTTCATAACCGGCATCCTTAGCCGCTTTTTCAGTATAGCCGACAGAAGCGATCTCAGGTGTGCAATATGTACATCCCGGAATATTATTATAATCCATTGCTTGGGGTCTGTGTCCGCTTAAATGTTCTGCAGCATTGATGCCTTCTTTGGCTGCAACGTGTGCCAGTGCTTGTCCGGGTGTACAATCACCAATCGCATAAATACCAGGCACACTTGTTTGCTGGAATGCATCAACAATAATTTTCCCTTTATCTGTTTTGATCCCTAATTGTTCCAGGCCGATATTTTCAATATTGGCAACAACACCCACAGCACTTAATAAAATATCTGCTTCCAATGTTACAACGCCATCAGCAGTTTTTACGGTGGCTTTTACGCCGGCGCCTGAAGTATCAACTTTCGTTACTTCACTATTTGTCATGATCGTCATGCCCTGTTTCTTAAAATTCTTTTCAAGTTCCTTGCTGATGTCTTCATCCTCAACCGGAACTATGCGTGGCATAAATTCAACAATGGTAACTTTTGTACCAAGACTGTTATAGAAATAAGCAAATTCAGATCCGATGGCACCGCTTCCGCAGATGATCATGCTTTTTGGTTGCTGAGGTAAAACCATTGCTTCACGGTAACCAATTATTTTTTTACCATCAATGGGCATGCTCGGCAATTGCTTTGCACGGCCACCCGTTGCAATAACGATATTTTTCGCTTCAACAATTTGTTTTGTATTATCTGCTGCCGTTACTTCTATTTTTCCGGCTGCTATCAGTTTGCCGTATCCCATGATCACATCGATCTTATTCTTCTTCATCAGGAACTGAACACCTTTGCTCATTTTATCGGCTACGCCGCGGCTGCGTTTGATAACGCCGGGAAAATCTGCTGAAGGATTGCTGATCTTTATACCATAAGATTCGGCATGTTTTGCATATTCATATACCTGGGCACTTTTTAACAATGCCTTGGTAGGGATGCAACCCCAATTAAGACAGATACCTCCGAGGCTTTCTTTTTCAATAATCGCCACTTTTTTTCCAAGCTGACTTGCCCTGATCGCAGCGGGATAACCGCCGGGGCCGCTTCCTAAAACTATTACGTCGTATGCCATGATTGTTTATTTGTTTATTAGTTATTGAATATTGAATATTGAATATTGTTTTTCGACTGCGAAATTAACCTGAAATGAGGGATTAGCCAAAAGCTTTGTCGGGCGCTTTTTTAACCTTTTAATTATAAGGGAAGCCTTAATTTTATGCCTATGAAGAAAATATTACTTATTGCTATACTTTTCACTGCAGGAGTTGCGGCAAATAGTCAAAATATCGCCAAATGGAAGATAACCGATGTAGAAAAATACATGGCGGCAAAGAACGGGGATGTGCTGGTCATTAATTTCTGGGCCACATTCTGCAAGCCCTGCGTGGCCGAAATACCTTCTTTTATAAAGATCGTTGACAAGTACAAAAGCAGCCAGGTGAAATTATTGCTGGTGAGCCTGGATCTGCCTTCTTATTACCCTGCTAAAATTGCCACTTTTGCCAAAAAACACCATTTCAAAACCAATATTGTATGGTTGCAGGAAACGGATGCTGATTATTTTTGCCCGAAGATAGATCCAACGTGGAGTGGTTCTATTCCTGCTACGCTTTTTGTAAATACAAAAACGGGGTATCGGAAATTTTTTGAAGGAGAGATGGGAGCGAAGGAATTTGAAGGGTTGTTGAAGGAGGTGATTGAAAAGTAAAAGTCTGCTAAATATAGAACCGGCGATGATGAATGAGCTACAGGATTATGTTTATAGCAGTGCTATTAATTATTACACAACAAGAAAAGGGTTGAATAAAATTATCATTTGTACTGCTGATCCGGTCACAGACCGGTGATCTTATAAAGGCATTAAGTGATCCTTCTGAACACTTACCAGACGGGGTTGATGAATGAGCTGTATTAAATAAAAAAACTATGCTAATCCAAAACTTACTTGCCCCGTCTCTATGAGTCGCTTTTAAATCCTATCAAATCAAAGGCGGACATTTATATTTTCAGCATTATTTCGCTACCAATCTTTAGTTATCAGCTTGACCGAATATTTATTGGCTTTTGAGGAATGAAGGAAATTTCCTTTAATCGGCAGAATCAGGCGGACGGGACATGAAATCCCCATCTGCTTAAAGCCAAAAACGTTATTCGCAAACCCAAGTCAACTATTCAACCATCAACCAATAATAAATTGCGAGATTCATCTCAGTATCAAGTTTTCCCGTTTTAACTAGAGAATTGCCTTGTTCAGAAACTTTCAATTTACGAAGCAGGTATATAAAGTATATCTTTCAACCAGTACAGAAAAGCAGAATTCATTTCTGCAAAAGAATCAAATTAATAATAGCAAAATAATCATGAAAAAAATAATACTGAATTTATTTCTGCTAACTACTTTATTAATTTCAGCAGAAGGGCAAACTGTAAACCCCAACTGGAAATATCTTCGTACAACCAACACAGGCATTGGGGGTGATTACTCATTTGTTACCGAAGCCGACCGTTGCGGAAATATTTGGACTGGCGGTTATCTGCCTTTTCATGCACAGGGAAGTGTTGTTCGTTTTAATGATACAACATGGACTTGCTGGAGTAATTTTGAAGGATATATTCCAGGTTCTATTGTAACAGCTATTGCTTTCGACAATAATGATGGTGTATGGGTAGGCTGTGATGAAAACCAAAACTTTGGCTTACATGGTGGTGTGGCACATTATGACGGTAATAGCTGGACTATATGGAATTCTACTAACTCTCCGCTAACAAATGATTACGTGGAAGGAATAGTGGTTGACCACAACAACAATGTTTGGATTACTTTTTATAATAATCAAACGGGTGCAGGGGGTGTTGCAAAATTTGATGGAGTAACCTGGACTAATTACACTCCCTCCAATTCTAATCTGCCAACAAATGAAGTAAAAGATATTGATGTGGATGCACAAAATAATATTTGGATAGGGTGCAATTTGGGATTGATAAAGTTTGATGGACTTAA
Source organism: Ferruginibacter sp. (assembly GCA_031385805.1). Classification (GTDB taxonomy): domain Bacteria; phylum Bacteroidota; class Bacteroidia; order Chitinophagales; family Chitinophagaceae; genus Ferruginibacter. Next base: position 627 of record JANNBU010000030.1, on the reverse strand, counting down.
TTGGACACTATTCACATCAGCTAATTCAGGACTTTCAGTTAATAATGGGGTTAAAGATGTTGAAGTGGATGAAGTTACTAACAAGGTATATGCTGTTACAGTATTTTCAGTTGATATTTATGATAACGGAATATGGACGCATATCAACAACACAAATTCTCCGGTAGGAAATGCGCAATTAGCAGAGGTTGATGCTCATGGTGATACAGTGATAATAGGTTCATTGGGCAGTACATCTGCATGTTTTATTTATGATGGCACATCATGGACTACTCATATTACTCCGGGGCATGTATATGATGTACGTATTGATTACAGGGGAAAATATTGGGCATGTGGAATTGGATTTGTAGAAAAATTTGATGGACTCAGTTGGACAACATACGATAAAATGAATACCGGTTTGCCAGCTATGCAAAACAACGATGTATTTATTGATAGCAGAAACCGTGCATGGTTTGCCAGCAATCTAAATGGCGGTATCAGTATGTTCGATTGTCCAAATTGGGAGAGCTATGGACCTTACAATCGAAATCACTATCCGCAGCCTATTACGTACACCGGATCAGGTGTGGGTGTTACCGAAGATAGCTATGGCGACATATGGATGCTCTACGATGGAGTACA
>JANNBU010000012.1:0-2823 GCA_031385805.1 Ferruginibacter sp. | reverse complement strand
TGATGGAGATTTTGAGGCAAAAGAAATTCCATTTCCAAATTGGCAAACCCCATTTAATATTTTCGATATTTTTACAATTGAAGCATATGCTGGATATTCCGCGCAAAGTGTACCACTAATTCCGCGGCAAAGTGTACCACTAAAGTTAAGTGCCTGATTTAATATGACTGCCTGCTGTTTCACTGGTTACAAATTTAGTTTTATTAGTTAGTTAATTCAGATAGTTCTCCGTTATTTTTCTGGATGTTTTTTCTTAGCGATTCTCCTGTCAATTCTAAGCGGTGTGCATTATGTATCAGTCGATCCAAGATTGCATCGGCAATCGTTTTTTCTCCTATTGCTTCGTGCCATTGACCAACCGGTACTTGTGATGTAATAATAGTAGAACCTTTTCCATGTCGGTCTTCGATAATTTCCATTAGCATAGCACGGCTTTGTGCATCAAGAGGCTGTATTCCAAAATCGTCGAGGATGAGTACGTGTTGACGTTCCATTTTTGCAATTTCACTGATGTATGAGCCGTCAGCCTTTGCCATTTTGAGTTTAGAAAAGAGCTTACCGGTACTATAATATTGTACGCGGTAACCCAACGTGCAAGCCTGTTGTCCGAGCGCACATGCGAGATAGCTCTTTCCAATTCCGGTGCTTCCGGTGATAAGAATGTTTTCTTTCTTTTTAATAAAAGTACATTCTGCCAGTCGCGTTACCTGGTTCTTGTCCATACCACGGTCCGTTTCAAAATACATTTGCTCCACCGATGCTTTGTAACGGAACCGGGCATTGTGAACACCCCGTACTATTTTTCGGTTGAAGCGATCATCCCATTCTTCTTCTACAAGATGAGCAATCATCTGGTCACTTGTCAGGTCTTTCATAGTGCCTGTTTCGAAGCTTGTTTGGAACGCTCTGAGCATTCCGTAGAATTTCATTTCTTTCAAGCGGTCAACTGTTTTTTCATTCATAGTTGTTTAGTTTTTTAATGGTTTAAAATTTATTTATAGTACTCTTTTCCACGGATGTTTTCGTGTGCAGGCATGGTTGAGGGCTGTTCTTCCAATTCGTTCTGATCAAGATTTTTTTGCAGGATACTCTCGATAATCTTAAAATTAAAGTAACCTACTTCGTGTGCACGTCGGCAGGCGCGGATCAAACGATCAGATCCGACTCGCTTTGCGAAGGAGAGGATGCCCTGGCAGGACCGGTAACCTTGTTCCGGGTAGGCTTTGCGTGTTAATACCTGCTCGATGTAAAGACCTACATCCTTATGAATCTTATTTCCTGCATCAATGTAAAATGCAGGGTTACGGCTGCTCATGTGCTGATGCGTGGAAGCCATGTGATCCTCTATAGTCGTGTACGTATGCGGGCTCTTGATTCGTTCGTGCGAAGCAATTTGTTCATACCTGTGATAAATATCAACTCTTGATTTTGAATAAAATATTTTGATTTTTTTTCCGATGTATTTATACGGAACGCTGTAGTAATGCTTATCGCAATGAAGACGTATATATCCGTTTACCATCACTGTCTGGATGACGTCTTTTCTCATCTCATACCGCATCAACGGCAGGGGTTGTAACTCGGGCTTTTCCATCTCATCAAATTGCTGCTGGCGTGAGTATTTGCGACCCACGAAGTTCAGCTGATTGTGGTTTTGCAGATGTAAACCGATGGCTGCATTGAGCAATTGAATGGAAGTAAAATCCTGATTGCGGAGATTGGAGTAGATGCGGTTGTAAGTGATTTTTACGGCACCTTCCACCAATGCTTTGTCTTTGGGCTTGTAAGCTCGTGCGGGAACGACTGCCATTCCATAATGATCGGCAAAGGCCTCGAAGTTTTCATTGATCTGCGGCTCATACTTGCTGCTTTTGGTCACTGCTGCTTTAAGATTATCCGGAACGATCGCTGCGGGAGCTCCGCCAAAAAAGTGCAACGCATTCTCGCAGGACAAAATAAAATCTTGCAAACTCTGACTCTCAACCGCTTCCACATAAGTCAGTTGGCTGGCACCCAGGATAGCCACAAACACTTCCACTTTTTTTATTTCTCCGGTTGCAGTATCAATCACCTGAAGTTTCTCTCCGGCATAATCAACAAACATTTTATCGCCAGCCTTATGCGTCATGTGCATGGAAGGATGTGAGCGATGTTTGTAACGGTTGAAGTGTTTGTAAAATCCGGTGCTCTGAAACCCATCCGGATGTTGCGTTGCATATTCACTCCATAATTTCTGTAGCGTTACACCAGTGTGCTTTAATTGCTTTTCCACATAAGGAAAAAAAGCATACAGTTCTTTCTCTCGCTCACTGGGCTCTTCAGAAGGTTCCTGATGAAATAAGGCATCCAGGTTCTTATCATTTAGAAGCGATAATTCTTCCCAGGTAATCTTCATCGACCGGTATCGCTCCAGGTATTTGATAACCGTAGTTCTGGACAGCCCGGTCCGTTCGCTGATTTTCCGTGTACCCGTATGATACGAATACATCTTAAGTATTTGTCGTATTTTGCTCATAGTAATGTTTTTGTTAGCCATAATTTCAATTAATAATTAGTACTGATAAAGTACCAATTACAAAATGAAATCACAGTTCGTAAAACAATGAGCAATCAAGTAAATCAGGGGGTACAGTTTGCCGCGGAATAGGTGGTACAGTTTGCCGCGGAATTAGTGGTACACATTCGCGCGGAAAAGGTGGTACAGTTTGCGCGGAATCTCCAATGAATGACAACCGAATTCTTTTAAGCGGTTTTGGTTCAGAATACTATCCACATGAGTTTATCCACCTAATAGTTCCAAAGCAAGACAGGCATTGGATTTTT
>JANNBU010000477.1:0-7005 GCA_031385805.1 Ferruginibacter sp. | reverse complement strand
GCCATTTGATATTGCAATACTTGAATCGGGCCAATACAATACCGCATGGCCATTGATACACATGATGCCTGAGCAAACCGTACAAGCTGCGGTAGACCTGAAAACAAAATTATTACTTCCTGTTCACTGGAGTAAGTTTATGCTGTCAATGCATACATGGAATGAACCGGTGAAAAGGGTTTTGGTAAAAGCCAAAGAACTGAATGTAAAAGTAACAACACCCATGATCGGTGAACCGGTTATTTTAGGCGAGTCGCATCCTGCTAAAAATTGGTGGCAGATGAATCCCCGGAGATGACATCTTTTTGATCTTTTAAAAACATCATTACTATGAAAGATGTCATCTCTTTGGAATTGAATTACCTTCGTTGAGTGATTTCACCCGCTTGCATATAAATACTACGAATGGAAATTTTTGGTTACATCGCTTCAGTACTGATCGGAATATCCCTGGGTTTGATTGGTAGCGGTGGTTCTATCCTCACAGTGCCGGTGATGGTTTACTTATTTTCTGTTTCACCTCAATTAGCAACATCTTATTCTTTATTTGTAGTAGGCACTACCAGCTTAATAGGAGTGCTCAGCAGGTTAAGATCGGGTGCTGTAAAACCCGGGACAGCATTTTTATTTGTCGTGAGTTCTGTACTAACTGTTTACCTTACACGTAAATTCATCATACCACATATACCGGTAACATTATTCAGCATTGGAAATTTCCGGGTAACAGAAGCACTGGTAACAATGGTTCTGTTTGCGGTACTGATGTTATTGTCTGCTGTTTCTATGATCCGCAATAAAAAAAGACCGGCACATAACGATCAGCCGGTTGATCGTACACGGCTTGCCATTTATGGGATCGGCATTGGACTGGTTACAGGTTTTTTAGGAGCCGGCGGAGGTTTCTTGATCATTCCAACATTAGTTTTGCTGTGCGGCTTAAACATGAAAGAAGCTGTGGGAACATCGCTCCTGATTATTGCATGTAATTCACTCACAGGTTTTGTGGGCGATATCGGCCATTTTCAAATTGACTGGAAATTATTGGGAATGGTAACAGCACTCGCTGTTAGTGGTATTCTTATTGGCACACAATTGTCAAAGAAAATAAAAAATGAGAACCTAAAGAAAGGATTTGGTTGGTTTGTATTGATAATGGGCGTATATATTATTATTAAAGAGCTTTTTTTAAAATAATTTGATCCCGCCAGAGGCGGGAAGAGATTAAATTCAAATAATACGGGCTGCATTGCATTTTCAAATTTTCAAATTGACACATTTCCAAATTTTTTAGTGATATTTGCGCAATCTCATATAACTAATGAAGGTTTTAATAAAGCAAGCACACATCTCCTGTTCTTCCTCCGCCTTTCACGGGCAAGTAAAAGATATTTTGATTGTAGATGGCAAAATTGAAAAGATCTCAGATAAAATTTCAGAAAAAGAGGCCATAACCATTGAAAATGAAAACCTTTATGCAAGCATCGGCTGGATGGATGTTTTTGCAGATTTTGCCGATCCAGGCTATGAACATAAAGAAACCATTGAATCCGGGGCTTTGGCTGCTGCTGCCGGTGGATTTACAGATGTAATGATTCTCCCAAATACCAACCCCGTTGTTTCTTCAAAATCGCAAGTTGAATATATTGTTCAGAAGGCTGCGGGCCTTTCGGTAAATATCTACCCCATCGCAGCGGTTACAAAAAATGCAGCGGGCAAAGAACTTTCTGAAATGTATGATATGCATGCCAGCGCTGCAAGGGCATTCAGTGATGGAACCGAATCTGTACAAAGTCCGGGTGTTTTATTGAAAGCCCTGCAATATGTATTAGCCATCGACGGCACCATCATCCAGTTACCCGACGATAAAAGCATCAGCAAAAATGGTTTGATGAATGAAGGCATTGCCAGTACGCAACTCGGATTGCCCGGCAGGCCCGCTATTGCTGAAGAACTGATGATCGCCCGTGATATCGAATTACTCAGGTACACAAATTCAAAACTTCATATTACCGGCGTTTCTACCAAAAAAGGAATTGAATTGATCAGCCAGGCAAAAAAAGAAGGTTTAAAACTCACTTGTTCCGTCACGCCATACCATTGCTGGTTTTGCGATGAAGACCTGGCAACTTATGATACCAATTTAAAGGTTGATCCGCCGCTCAGGACACGTGCAGATATGATGGCGGTTCGCAATGCTGTAGTAAACGGAACGATCGATTGTATCGCTTCACACCACATGCCACAACACTGGGATGACAAGACCTGCGAATTTGAATATGCAAAGAATGGTATGATCAGCCTGGAAACCGTATTTGGTATCATGAACAGTTTCGGAAAGAACATATATGAACTGGTAGAACAATTAACCGTTGCACCACGTAATATCTTCGGTATAACATTACCAGAAATAAAAGAAACCGCGGATGCATGTATCACGTTATTCAATCCAACAACAACATATATTTTTGAAGAAAAAATGATCCAATCCAAATCACGCAACAGCCCTTTCATTGGTAAAAAATTGAATGGAAAAGTGGTTGGCATCATTAATAAGAATAAATCGTTTATAAATAACAAATGAAAAATTTAAGTGCCACATACAAGGGAGCAATCACCGGAACCCTGATGATACTTATATCTATCGGGATATATTTTTACAAGGGTAATTTTGAAAACAAACTGCAGTATATAACCTACTTCGTTTACATAACTGGTATTGTGTGGACTTTGATCTCATTCAAACAATCAGCAGTCGAAAAAAAATCCTTTAAGAATTATTTTACAGAAGGATTTAAATGTTTCATAGTTATTACATTCATGATGGTGGTTTTTACATTTATCTTTTTAAAAATGAACCCGGGATTGAAAGAAGAAATGGCACAGCATTATCGGGCAGAATTGGTTAAAGCTGGTAATTATACTGCACCCGAAATTGATACAATGGTATTAAAAGCCAAAGATTATTTTATTACAATGTTGACTTCAATGGCTATTTTTGGATACCTGCTTATTGGTGCATTGGTGACCGTGATCGCTGCTGCATTTCTAAGCCAACAAAAGAAAGTTGTGTAATAACATTTTGAATACTTTGTGCACTTTGTGAGGTCCCTTGTGGCCTTTGTGGTAAAATAAAAAAACATTAAATGGATATTTCAATCGTAATACCACTTTTAAACGAAGAAGAATCACTGCCCGAACTGGCCGCATGGATAGAACGTGTAATGCTTGTCAATAATTATGGTTACGAAGTCATCATGATCGATGACGGCAGTACCGATAATTCCTGGAAAGTAATTGAAGGTTTACGTACCCGCAATAATAATATCAAAGGCATAAAATTTCAACGAAATTATGGCAAAAGTGCCGCATTGAATGAAGGATTCAAAGCAGCACAGGGCAATGTTATCATTACAATGGATGCAGACATGCAGGATAGCCCCGATGAAATTCCCGAACTACGCAAAATGTTATTGGAAGGAGATTTTGATATAGTAAGCGGTTGGAAAAAAAAGCGCTATGATAACAGGCTCACCAAAAATATTCCCAGCAAATTATTCAATGCAGCTGCAAGAAGCATGAGTAAAATCAAACTCCATGATTTTAATTGTGGATTGAAAGCTTATAAAAAGAAAGTGGTAAAATGTATCGAAGTGTATGGCGAAATGCACCGCTATGTACCGGTACTGGCTAAATGGGCAGGGTTTACTAAGATCACAGAAAAAGTGGTGGAACACAGGCCAAGAAAATATGGCGTTACAAAATTCGGATGGACACGTTTTGTAAATGGATTCCTCGACCTGATGACGATATTCTTTGTAGGTAAATTCGGCAAAAGGCCCATGCATTTCTTTGGGTTATGGGGAACACTTTCATTTTTATTCGGGCTGATGGTATTTACTTACCTCTCCCTTTCAAAATTCTTTTTTGATAAAACAGGAATGACAACACGCCCGCTTTTTTTCTTCGCCATATTAGCAATGATTATTGGTACACAATTATTCCTGGCTGGATTTATCGGTGAGCTTATCTCCAGGAATTCTGCTGAAAGGAATAATTATTTGATAGAAGAAAAGTTAGGAGTATAAAAAACAGATGCTGGATACCGGATAACTGGTCGTAGCTTTTTTTAAATTTGTTATTTCGTGAAAAGATAAAATCTGGTATCCAGCATCCATCACACAACACAATTATAATTGCCTCAATCAAAAAATATCATCATCATCGGCCCGGCACACCCTCTCCGTGGCGGCGGCATGTCAACCTTCAATGAACGGCTGGCAAAAGCTTTCCAGGATAATGGCCATACAGTTACGATTTATACATTTTCTTTACAATACCCCGGGTTTTTATTCCCCGGAACTTCACAGTTATCAGAAGAACCTGCCCCACAAGGATTAAATATAAAGGTTGTTATCAATTCCATGAATCCATTCAACTGGATAAAAGTTGGGAGAACGATCAAGGAAGAAAATCCGGATCTTATTGTGGTCCGTTACTGGCTTCCATTAATGGGACCTTGTCTTGGTACCATATTGCGCATTGCAAAAAAAAATAAACACAGCAAGGTTGTTTGTATTGCCGATAATGTGATTCCTCATGAAAAACGTCTCGGTGATACGGCATTTACAAAATACTTTATAAAGCCCGTAGATGCATTCATTACAATGAGCCCAAAAGTACTGGATGACCTGAAAAAATTCAACACATCAAAACCAGCTAAATTTATACCGCATCCACTGTATGATAATTTCGGCGAAAAGATCAGCAAAGAAGAAGCCAGAAAACAATTAAAAATTAATAATGAAAAAATAATAATGCTGTTCTTCGGATTTATCAGGAAATATAAAGGGCTCGATATATTATTAGACGCAATGAAATTGCTCAATGATCCGGTATCCGGTATCCGGTATCCGGTATCGCTTTTAGTAGCCGGAGAATTCTACAACGACCGCAAAGCCTATGATGAACAAATAAAACAATTGGGGTTGGAAGATTCATTGATATTAAGAACATCTTTCATCCCCAACAATGAAGTAAAAAATTATTTTTGTGCAGCCGATGTAGTAATACAACCATACCGCAATGCCACACAAAGTGGTGTTACGCCGCTTGCTTATCATTTTGAAGTTCCGATGATCGTAACCAATGTGGGCGGTCTGCCTGCCATGGTACTAAATGACAAAGTTGGCCTTATTGCCGAACCAACAGCAGCATCTATCGCAGCTAAGATCACTGAGTATTTTCAAAAAGGAGAAGCACACTTCCTCCCTTATTTAATTGAAGAGAAGAAAAAGTATAGTTGGGATGTGATGGTGGATGAAATTCTGAAGATTTGATGTTTGATGTTTGAGGTTTGAAGTTCGATGTTCAGTGATAAGGTCGAAGATTGCAACCAACAACTTCAAACATCGAACTTCAAACTTTTTCTCTTAATTTGCATTCGTTATGATCTACAGAAGTAAAGCTCCCCTTCGTATAGGCCTTGCCGGTGGCGGCACCGATGTAAGCCCTTATACAGATATATATGGTGGCGCCATTTTAAATGCAACCATTTCCCTATCGGCTTATGCCAGTATAGAACCGGTCAATGAAAATAAGATCATTGTGAAAGCGCTCGACCGCAAAGAGCAGGAAAGCTATGACCGGGCACCTGAATTACCCATCAATGGCAAGCTTGATCTTTTAAAAGCTGTTTACAATCGTATCTATAAAGAATATAAAGTTCCTGCAACCGGCTTCAGGTTATCTACTTTTGTTGATGCACCTGCAGGCTCAGGACTTGGGACATCTTCTACACTTGTCGTTGCCATCCTCGGCGCATTTGTTGAAATGCTTAAACTTCCCCTGAGCGATTATGATATTGCACACCTTGCTTATGATATAGAAAGGAATGATCTTAAATTAGCCGGTGGCCGGCAGGATCAATATGCTGCTACCTTCGGCGGCGTTAATTTCATGGAATTTTACAAAGATGATAAAGTGATCGTAAACCCTTTGCGCATACACCCACAGTATATGCACGAACTGGAAAATAACCTGGTACTTTATTTTACCGCAACATCAAGAGAAAGCGCAGGCATCATAAAAGAACAGGTTAAGAATGTGAATAGTAACAATGAAGAAAGTATTGAAGCTATGCACCAGCTAAAAGAACAGGCACGCATGATGAAAGAAGCCTTACTCAAAGGCAGGCTGCATGAATTTGGCCAGATACTCGATTTCGGGTTTCAACAGAAAAGAAAAATGGCGCACAATATCAGCAACAACAGTATTGAAGAAATGTACACAGCTGCGAAAGCTGCCGGAGCAACCGGGGGAAAGATAAGCGGTGCCGGTGGTGGCGGATTTATGATATTCTATTGCCCCGGTAATACTAACTATGCCGTTAAAGAAGCACTCCTCAAATTCGGCGGAGAGGTGAAGAAGTATTCATTTGCCAAATACGGGCTTACGAGTTGGACGATATAATGTATGATTTTTTGATTTTATGATGTATGATATAGTAGTCCCAAAATCATACATCATAAAATCATACATCTGCCATTCCTCCTTACCTTTGCCCTATGCAAGATCAAATCCTAAAAATAATCCAGGCTTCCATCGATGTTAAATTACAGGTGCTTGAGAATAAAGAATTACAAAAGACAGTCGGTAAAGCCGTTGAGTCACTTGTCACCGCTTTTAAAAATGGTAACAAGGTTTTATTCTGCGGAAATGGTGGCAGCGCCGCCGATGCACAACACCTTGCCGCAGAATTCAGCGGGAGATTTTATACCGACCGGGAAGCGCTTCCCGCCGAAGCATTGCATGTAAATACTTCTTACATGACCGCTGTAGCAAATGATTACAGTTATGATGTGGTGTATTCACGAATGATACAGGGTATTGGCAAAAAAGGCGATGTATTGGTTGGCCTCAGTACTTCCGGCAATAGTATCAATATTGTAAAAGCATTTGAAACTGCCAAAGCAAAAGGCATGACCACCATCGCTTTTACCGGTGCTT
>JANNBU010000439.1:0-13265 GCA_031385805.1 Ferruginibacter sp. | reverse complement strand
CACGAATGTTGTCTATAAAATTATTTGTATTTATTCGTGCATTCGTGGCATTGTAATAATAACTATGTTACCAACATTTGTATTTCATGGCAACATCCTTGCGTCGCACTCTTGTGCAGCATATCATTAACTCATCTTTTCTGTTTGCGTAAAAATTATATATCTTTCATCCTTAAAATAAATTATGATAAAAAGATGCAACTGGGCCGCTGCCAGCAGTGAACAAATGCAGGAATACCACGATAAAGAATGGGGCGTGCCCGTTCATGACGACCGGTTATTATTTGAGTTTTTAATTTTGGAAGGTGCACAGGCAGGGTTGAGTTGGTCAACCGTTTTGGCAAAAAGAGAAAACTATAAAAAAGCATTCAATAATTTTGATGTTAAAAAAATAATCAAATACGATCAGGCAAAAATTGACAAACTATTATTAAATCCCGGGATTATCCGGAATAAATTAAAAGTAAATTCTGTTGTCATCAATGCAAAAGCATTTATAGCAGTTCAAAAAGAATTCGGAAACTTTGACAAATTCATCTGGAGTTTTACAGACGGTAAACCAATTATCAATAAATGGAAAAACACCGACAGGCTTCCGGCCAAAACTGATATTTCAGATGCAATGAGCATAGCACTTAAGAAGAAAGGGTTTAAATTCATCGGTTCTACCATCTGCTATGCTTTTATGCAGGCAACGGGTATGGTCAATGATCATTCCATAGATTGCTTTAAATACCAGAAGTCAGCCAAAAAAACAAGTAAATAATATTTCAAATGCTTTCCCGTTTATAATTGAATTCATTTTACATTTGTACTTTCCCGGCATTCAAAAACCCGGCATTACAGAAAATACATTTTAGTGGGAAAGAACATCAATAAGGCATCAGCAGCAGGATTATTAGTAGCACTCGGCATTATTTACGGCGACATAGGTACATCACCGCTATACGTTTTCAACTCCATTATTAAAGACAGGGTAATAAGTGAAGAACTTATCATGGGAACATTGTCCCTTATCATCTGGACCATTACTCTGATGACCACTATTAAATATGTATGGCTTGTTTTAAGAGCAGACAATAAAGGGGAGGGTGGAATATTTGCATTGTTTGCATTGGTGAGGCGACGGCGCAAATGGCTGGTGATACCTGCTATGATCGGCGGTGCAGCCTTGCTGGCCGATGGAATGATTACTCCACCCATTTCCATTTCATCTGCAATTGAAGGACTGAAAGAACTCCCACGTTTTCATGGAATGGAACAGACTACGATCATGTATATTGTATTAGGTATCCTGGTTGTTTTCTTTTTCATGCAACAGTTTGGTACATCTTCTATTGGGAAAATATTTGGCCCTGTCATGATGGTCTGGTTTGGAATGCTTGCTATCATAGGCTTTGTTCATATATCAGATGATCTTGGGATATTAAGAGCAGTCAACCCTTATTATGCAATTCATTTTTTATTTACTTACCCAGAAGGTTTTTGGTTACTGGGTGCAGTATTTTTATGTTCAACAGGTGCAGAAGCGCTTTATAGTGATCTCGGACATTGCGGACGAGGAAATATTCGCATTTCATGGGTGTTTGTGAAAGCATGTCTTTTGCTGAATTATTTCGGACAAGGGGCAAGTCTTTTAAAGCATCATACCGGCAAGTTATTGGATGAAACAACCAGGAATACGGAAGGTATCAATGCATTCTACGACCTGTTGCCACAATGGTTCATTGTACCCGGCGTGATCATTGCTACTTCAGCAGCGATCATTGCCAGCCAGGCATTGATAACCGGATCATTCACATTGATCAATGAAGCTATCCGTTTAAACCTTTGGCCAAAATTCAAAGTGAATTATCCTTCTGAGGCAAAAGGACAGATATTTATACCCGCAATCAACGGCATACTTTTTTGTGGTTGTGTAATAGTAGTGCTCTATTTCAGGGAATCAGCCAGGATGGAAGCTGCGTATGGGCTTGCCATTATCATTACTATGCTGATGACAACAATACTCTTTGCAAATTACCTGGTCCTACACAGGGTAAGGCCTTTCTGGGTTTACTTTTTCCTGATCTATTATCTTATCGGGGAATTAGGATTTTTCGCCTCACTAATGGATAAATTCAAGCATGGCGGTTATATTACTTTGTTGATAGGCCTGCTGATGTTTACAGTAATGTATGTTTGGTACAGGGCAAGAAAGATCAAGAACCGGTATGTTGAATTTGTAAGAGTAGAAGAATATATTCCAAAGATAGAAGAGTTGAGCAATGATTCTTCTGTTCCGAAATATGCTACACATCTTGTTTATTTAACAAGCGCCAATAGCCACAAGGAAATAGAACATAAAATTATTTACAGCATATTAAGTGGTAAGCCCAAACGGGCAGATATTTATTGGTTTGTACACGTGGATACAATGGACGAGCCATATACAAGTGAATACACGGTTGAGCATATCATTCCAAATGATATTATCCGTGTCGAATTCCGGTTAGGATTCAGGGTTGCTCCACGCATTAACCTGATGTTTAAAAAAGTGGTGGAAGACCTGGTTGCAAACAGGGAAGTGAATATTACCAGCCGCTATGAAAGCCAGCAAAAAAATAATGTGGTGGGCGATTTCCAGTTTATCGTTATGGAAAAATTTCTCAGTCAGGATAATGAATTGCCATTCTTTGAACATATTATCATGCGTCTTTATTTCTGGGTTAAGGAAATAAGTGTAAGTGAAGAAAGAAGTTTTGGGCTGGAGCAAAGCAATGTTGCGGTAGAAAAATTTCCATTGGTAGTGGCTCCTGTAAGTAAACTAAAGCTAAAGCGCATCTGGGAAAATGAAGATGAATATTAATTGATCATCTATGTTATCGATAAGTGCAAATGAACTTCAGAAAAAATTACATGATAAAGAAGATATGCTGCTTATTGATGTAAGAGAAGCATGGGAACATGAGTTATTCAATATCGGCGGTACTCTGATTTCATTGAATACTTTATTCGAAAATATTGAACAAATAACAAGGGATAAACCGGTAATTATTTATTGCCAAAAAGGTATCCGAAGCCAGTTAGCCATTCAAAGGCTGCAACAAAAATATAATTATACCAACCTAATCAATCTCTCCGGTGGTATGGATGCCTGGAAAAAGGAATTTAATAAATGAAATTTTAAAGTTACTTTGTCCCGATAATATCGTCATTGCGAGGAACGAAGCAATCTAAGTAGAATTGCTAATATTGAGATTGCTTTCCCGAAAGCAATCGGGACAGGCTGTTCCTCGCAATGACGATTAATATTTCTTTTCTGTGAATTATACATTTCTCTATATTATTATAGGCTACCTGTTATTGATAGTAATTATTTACCTCGTACAGGAACGTTTAATTTTCAAGCCCGAAAAATTAAAACAGGATTTCATTTATAAGTATGATGCCCCGTTTAAAGAATTATTTTTTGATGTTGAACAGGGGGTAAGAATAAATGGCCTGCATTTCACTGTAAAAGATCCTCATGGATTGATCTTATACTTTCACGGAAATACGCGGAGTATAAAAGGATGGGCACGTTATGCAAAAGATTTTTTCCGGTATAACTATGATGTGGTGTTGGTGGATTACCGCGGTTTTGGAAAAAGTACCGGCAAGCGTACAGAAAAAGACATGCTCAATGATATGCAGTTTGTATATGATACACTTGCTGCCCAATATACAGAGCCACACCTCATTGTTTATGGAAGAAGCCTTGGCAGCGGTTTTGCAACAAAGATCGCCAGCGATAATAAGCCAAGATACCTCATATTGGATGCGCCATACTTCAGTTTCAGAAAAGTAATTGAACGATTCCTACCGATACTTCCTGTAAAATTAGTGTTGCGGTATCATTTGCGTACAGATAAATGGATTGGCCAGGTTAATTGCCATACCTATATCCTGCATGGTACCAAAGATTGGCTGATACCGGTTAGCAATAGTGAAAAATTACAGGCAATCAATCCACAAAAAATAACACTCATACGCATTATTGGTGGCGGCCACAATAACCTGCCTGATTTTCCCGAGTATCATAATTTTATAAGGGATATTTTACAGTACTAAAATCACAAAATGAACATCAACCGTAAAAAACTATTTAACTGGCTAAAGATCATAATTCTTATTTATTGCAGCATTGGCATTGCATTGTATTACCTGCAGGGATATTTCCTGTTTCACCCCGAAAAATTAAGCAGTGATCATGTATTCAAATTTGATAAACCATTTGAAGAAGTATCCATTCCTTTAAATAATGATGATACCATAAGCATGATCAAATTTTTCCCGAAAGATTCAATAAGAAGAGGAGTGGTGATTTATTTTCATGGTAACATGAAGAATGTAGAGCATTATGCAGCATTTGCAGATAATTTTACAAAACATGGTTATGAAGTATGGATGGAAGATTACCCGGGCTTTGGAAAAAGTACCGGTACAAGAACCGAAAAAAAATTATATGAGCAGGCTTTGCAGGTTCAGAAAATGGCGGCCAGTAAATATGGAGCCGATAGCATTATCATTTATGGAAAATCTTTCGGTACAGGGATAGCGGCATATATTGCTTCAGTATCAAATTGCAAAAAACTAATTTTAGAAACACCTTATTATAGTATTCCCGACCTTTTCAATTCCTTCTCATTTATTTATCCGGCAAATTATATGTCGGATTATAATATTCCAACATGGAAATACCTGGAAGATGTAAAAGAACCGGTGACAATTTTCCATGGCACCGATGATGGGGTAATATTTTACAGCCGTGCAATAAAACTTAAAAAATATTTAAAGCCGACCGATGAATTTATTACGATAGATAAAGGAAAGCACAATAACCTGGGGGATTTTGAAAAATATCATGCTGTATTGGATTCGTTGTTGAAATAGAGATAACATCTCTACCTCAAATTTCCTTTAAAATTGTTTTACCCTTGGTTACTTTTAAATGATACAGGCAGCCGATCTTCAACGCAACATTTTCTTTGCCATGGCTTACAGGGAAATTAAAACAAACCGGGAAATCAAATGTTTCGGTAATTTCTTTCAAAACTTCATCGGTTGTTTTTCCAAACGGGCGTTCGGTATCTTTCATGTCAGTAAATCCACCAAATATAATGGCAGCAGGCTTATTGAACTTACCGCTGCGCTTGAACTGGTACAGCATCCTGTCAAGATTGTAAATATATTCGCCGGTATCTTCAATGAACAGGATCTTATTTTTTGTATCAAAGTCTGAGGGAGTACCGATAACATTTGCCAGTAATGCCAGGTTTCCGCCAATAAGAACTCCGGATGCATCACCTTTTTTATTGTAAGAATGCGGGTTGGTCTTGTAAACATTTTTTTCTCCTTCCAATGCATTGCGAAGTGAACGGGTGTATTCATTTTCACCATCATTAAATGCAGCAGCCATCGGGGCATGCAAAGAAGCAATATTATATTTATTGAAAAGATGCGTGTGCAAAACAGTGATATCACTAAACCCGATCAGCCATTTTGGATGTTTCCTGAATTTTTTAAAATCTAATCTGTCAATGATGCGTCCCATTCCATAACCGCCCCTTCCAAATAAGATAGCATTGATAGACCTGTCATCAAGCATTGCCTGTAATTCATCTGACCTTTCATCATCTGTACCACTGAAATAATTTTTCGAATTACTGCCAAGTGTTTTTCCAACCATTACTTCATAACCCCATTGCTGTAGTGTATATATGCATGTTGCGGCTTTAGTTGCGGCCATATAACTGGCCGGGCAGGTGATGGCGATGGTATCGCCTTTTTTTAGATATGGAGGAATTGAGATCATAATTTGTAAATTTCCAAATTGATTAATTCCTTAATGGTTTTCCGGTCTTTAAAATACTTTGTATTCTTTCCAGAGTTTTCTTTTCACCGGTAAGGCTAAGAAATGCTTCTCTTTCCAGGTCTAATAAATATTGCTCGGATACTGCGGTTTGTTCACTAAGGTCTCCACCGCACATCACATAAGCAAGTTTTTTTGCAACCACCACATCATGATCGGTTGCATAATTTCCACGCCACATACCATTGATACCTGCGTGCATGGCGCCTAATGCCGATTGTCCGAGAACTTTGATATCATTCCGTTGTACGGGCATTACATATCCGTCATCATATAAACTGATCACCGCCTGTTTTGCTTCTGCAATGCGGCGGGCAATATTTATACTTACTTCATCTGTTCCTTTTCTGTAAATACCCAGGTCATACGCTTCATACGCAGAAGTGCCTACTTTGGC
Source organism: Ferruginibacter sp. (assembly GCA_031385805.1). Classification (GTDB taxonomy): domain Bacteria; phylum Bacteroidota; class Bacteroidia; order Chitinophagales; family Chitinophagaceae; genus Ferruginibacter. The sequence continues at coordinate 6,975 of JANNBU010000439.1, read as the reverse complement.
AGTTGCGATGGTTAAAAAACGATTCTGTAATGTGATCGTTTCAGGCTCGCCGTTATGCATTTCATCTGCAGCACGCAACACAAATTCTTTTGTTCCGCCGCCACCGGGAATAACACCGATACCAACTTCCACCAATCCTGTATAAGTTTCTGCAGCTGCAATAACTTTATCTGCATGTAAACTCATTTCACAGGCTCCGCCCAATGCCAGTCCATGTGGTGCAACTACAACAGGTATGGATGAATAACGCACCCGCATCATCGTATATTGAAATTGCCTGATGGCCATATCAATTTCATCATAATCCTGTTCAATGGCCATCATAAAGATCATTCCCACATTGGCGCCTGCACTGAAATTGCTGCCCTCATTTCCAATGACCAAACCTTTATATTTTTCTTCTGCCAGTGCAATAGATTTTTGAATTCCTTCCAAAACTTCACCACCAATACTTCCCATTTTTGTGTACCATTCCAGTCCAAGTACATCATCTCCCAAATGATAAGTGCGACATGCACTGTTCTTCCATACTGTTTGATTGGAAAAATTCTTCATCACAATAAATGCATCGCCACCTGGTTTTGCTTTATAGCTTTGAGATGAAATATCGTAATACAAACGTTTGCCATTTTCTACTTTGTAAAATGACTCTATTCCTTTTGCAATCATTTCATCGATCCATGGAGCAACAGAATAACCTGCTGACTTCATTGCTGTGGTTGTTTTTGCAACACCCAAAACATCCCAACTCTCGAATGCACCGATCTCCCAGCCAAAGCCCGCCATCATTGCATCATCCACACGATAAACTTCATCACTGATTTCGGGAATACGATGAGAAATATAAGAGAACAAAGCATAATGGAACTGCCGGTAAAAATCTCCGGCTTTATCTGTTCCTGCACACAATGCTTTAATTCTTGTGTTCAGATCTTCAATGGGTTTGGCTGTTTCTAAAGTTGCGAATTTTGGTTTTTTACGGGGCTCATATTCAAGGGCCTGGAGGTTGAGAACCTGTATATCCTTGGAGCCATCGGCTCCCTTAACTTTTTTGAAAAACCCTTGCCCGGCCTTATCTCCCAGCCAATTGTTTTCGATCATTTTATTAAGCCATGAAGGAATAACAAATTTTTCCTTTGCTTCATCATCCGGACAATTATCATAAACTCCTTTGGCAACTTTTACCAATGTATCAATACCAACAACATCAGCGGTACGGAATGTTGCAGATTTTGGTCTGCCGATAACCGGGCCTGTGAGTGCATCAATTTCGTCTACACTTAACTGCAATTTTTCCATCGTATTCATAATGGCCATCATACCAAATACACCGATGCGGTTTGCAATAAATGCAGGACTGTCTTTGCACAACACAGTTGTTTTTCCGAGGTAGAGATCGCCATAAAGCATTAAAAAATCCACCACCCCCGGATCAGTAAAAGGAGTTGGAATAATTTCTAATAATTTTAAATACCGTGGCGGATTAAAAAAATGCGTACCACAAAAATTTTTTTGAAAATCATCACTTCTTCCTTCTGCCATCATGTGAATGGGAATACCGGAAGTATTGGAAGTAATCAAAGTGCCCGGTCGGCGATATTTTTCAACTTCTGTGAAAATGGATTGTTTTATATCAAGTCGTTCTACCACCACTTCTATGATCCAGTCAGCCCCGGCAATATCTTTCATGTTATCGGTGAAATTGCCCGTGGCTATTTTCTTAATTACATCCTTATGATATACCGGTGATGGATTTGATTTGATCGCAGCGGTGAGTGCATCATTGACAATCTTATTTCTCTCTGCCAGTTTTGCATCTGCTGCAATATCTTTTGGCATGATATCCAATAATAAAACCTGCAAACCAATACCTGCAAAATGGGCTGCAATACGGCTACCCATAACCCCACTTCCCAATACGGCTACTTTTTTAATGATCCTGTTTGACATACGAAATTAGTTAGTTAAACAACTATTTGTAAAATCGAAGTTATGGATTTTAAATTATGGGCAAAAGAAAAAGTGAGATTTGGAGTTCATAGTTCTTAGTTTATAGTTGGGGTTTGTGCAAAACAGTAATCTTATAAACCAACCGGCAACCAATAAATAACCGTAGAGAGGCGGAGAAAGCTCAATAATGGTTTGCTGTACAAGAGTGCCCTTCGTTCCTCAGGATAAACTTTGCAACAATGCCGCTATAAAAAACTAATGCTGGTCTCATAATTAATTAAATTAAAAAAGCCCGGAATTAACCGGGCTTTTCAATTCGAGCTGTAAATATTTTATTCAACAAAATACTCATCACCTGCAGTATTTATATAACCAACCTTACCTGTGGATGTTTTTATCATCAGGTATTTGGTTCCGTTTACCCACTTTACCTCTTTGTATTTCGGCTGGATCACAGAATTATCCATAAAATAATATCCACGCAAATCGTTATCACCGGTTATGATAAAACCGCCATCGTCGTAAACAATATCAGAATAACCTGTTGAAATAATATCCCTGTTGGTAATGTCTTTTACATAAGTCTTTCCTTGCTTCTGAATGATCACATATTCTTTTCCTCCTTGTCCGTCAACGATGGCCAGGTTTGAATATTCGGGAGCAATAGATATTTTACCATCTGTCATAAGCACACCATACATGCCTCCTTTATTCACCTGTAAAAAAGGAACAGTACTTTTCCTGTTGATCTTAATAGAATTGTATTGGAATGGGATGATCGTATCAAACTTACTATTGAACACACCATACTGACCATTCTTTGTTGCTATATAATATATTTCATCACTTCCGTCAATTTTGTAATCATCCACAACCTTATCGAATAAACCATTGTTGTTTGTAATGGTATATGTTTTTTGTATCTCAACTGTTTTAATAGGAACCCTGTTCTCTAAAACTGAATGCTCACTGATCGCCGGACATTGCGGCATTCTTATACCTTTGGTATTGATACATATTTCTACTCCACTTGCCAGCAGCGAAGCACCTGCAAATAATACACTATCACCACCAACTTTTTTAGGATTAGGCATATAACCTTTCCTGAAAGATTTTGCCACTGTGTACCTTGCCGGAATTACCAGCCTTCCTGCTTTATTAATATAGCCGTATTTTCTACCAAGTTTTACACTGGCATAACCTTCCGAAAACCAGTTTGCTTCATTGTATTTGGGAGTAATCACAACTTTTCTGTCAGCGGTTGCATAACCCCACTTATCTCCCTGCCTGTACGGAATCAAAGACATATCTGTTTGTTGTGCAAATGTGCCGGATGCTATCATGACAAAGCATCCAAGCAAGATTTTTTTAATATTCATAATATTCCAGTTTGTTTAAACAAGTAATTACAAATACAAAGCCAAGATAGAAGATCAATCTTTAAACGGGTGTAAGATTACTTTTATGCTTTCATCATGTTCAAGCTGCTGCTTAAATAAATAAGAAACAACGCTGATGGAAGCATTATCGGCCCAGGTAAGTATCGGGTAATTGGGGAAAAATTTCTTCAAAACGGGGTACTGGAAATAATAACCCGAAACCGCCGATGCCGGGTATTTTGTAAGGTTAGTACGAACGGAATCAGTAAATGTTACGATCTCATTTTCAGTAGCCTGATAAGGATTGAAAAACGGAACATAATAACTGGTAAAATAACCGCTGTCGCAAAAAACTTTTAAGGATTGCAGGTTATGTGATTCAACAATGACCTGGTTGAATAGTTTGTATTTATTTCTAAGCCTCGTAATTTCATTTAATGAAGCGATCGAATTTTCACTTGTTAAGTTTTTAAAATCAAGCCAGATATTTGCACTGAGTTTTTTGGAAGCATAAACGGTAAGCAGCGAATCCAGGTTTAAAGTAGAAAGCCTGTCAGAATCATGATAAACCTCGAAATGATTTTTCTGTATATCAAAATAAACATCGCATTCTATGCCTGCAGTATTAACAGGAAGTTTTTGCATCAATTCAATATTGTCTACCGCCTTTACCCAGTGTTTTTCTTTTTGCAGGAGTGGCTGATGGCAAAGCGGCAGGTTTACAGGTTTAACCTTATCAGTAAAATCAGCAGGAAGAATGACCCTGCTCATACCTTTGTGCAGGATAATATCAGCCAGTAACAAACACAGCAGTATTAAAACTGATACGGTATATTTGTTTGTTATAAAACCAAATCTTTTCATTTAGTTTTCTTATTCATTTTTTACAAACAGCTTTGATGGAACAGGGGTTATTAAATAAACATTACTCTTTTAAAAAAAATGAAAAAGCTGCAATCGTATTTTTATTAAAGCTACTCATTTTACTGTTTTTACTCAAATCATTCTTTTATTTTTATAACAAGCCGGTAGTTGAACATACAGCAAGTATCAATAGCAACAGCATATTCACGTTGCTAAAGTGGTCATTTGGCAATGATGCGCTGGTGCTGCTTTTGATAAACACACCCTTTCTGATATTATTGTCTGTGCTTTCTTTCTTTAAGAGGAAAAAGATAGCACTCATAATAGTAACAACTTTTTTCCTGTTACTGAATTTTTCCTGCGTTTTACTAAACCTGGCAGATGTATTTTATTTTCATTTTCACCTGCAACGGGCAGATGCGGACCTGTTGTATGTTTTGCAGCACCCCTTTCAGAAAACATTTATTCAAAACCCACTTTCATCTACCATTGGTTTGATTATCATGATTGCCCTGTTCTGGTTGTTGTTTCGGATGCACAGGAAATTACTGAAGCATTATGAAGAGGGAAAGCATTTTATTTTCAGCAGTATCATCATGTTTTTTTGCTGTGTTTTCTTTTTTGTTTCGGGGACTAAAAAGATCATTCCTACTTACCCGCTGGTGGAATTGAATAGCGGCGAATTGCAATTGGTGCAAAACTCTTTTCATACCTTCTTTTATTCTGTGTATAGAAAAGAGGAAGCCATTGTACATCCGTATGATTTTTTACCTGCAGCAACAGCAAATAAATTAATGCCGGTAAATAAAACCGTTGCTGCAAACCCGTCCGGTCCTTTTAAAAAGAATATTGTATTATTTATTATGGAAAGTGTGCCGGAAGATTTTTTCAATGTTACGAATCAATACAAGGTTACCATGCCTTTTCTTGATTCAATCGTAAAGCAAAGTACTTATTTTAAAAATGCATATAGTTACGGGCATAGTTCAAATAAAGGGATCGTATCTATACTAACCGGTATCCCCACATTGACAGAGATACCTTTGTATCATTCAAATTATGCCGGTATGCAAATAACTCCTGTAGGAACAAGGCTTGCAGCGGACGGGTATTCCTCATCATTTTTTATCGGGGATGATTACGATGATTTTGGTTTTGCGAAATGTTGCAACTGGCTGGGCATACAACATTATTACAGCAAGGAAAGTATACCCGGGAATAAGAATATGGAAAGCAATACCATGGGCCTGCATGATAGCTATGTACTGGATTTTATGGGGAGTAAATTAAATGGCATGAAGCAGCCTTTTTTTGCAACCAACTATAATACCTCTACACACTACCCGAACGACCTTCCCAAAAGCTACAAAGAAAAATATCCGCAGCAAAATATTTCAGACCAGGCGAAGTGCATGAATTATTACAATGAATGCCTGCTACAGTTTTTCAGCAATGCTTCAAAGCAATCATGGTATAACAATACTGTTTTTATTTTTTGTTCAGATCACTGGATGTATCCCAATGCAAAAGACCTGCATTCCGATATTGTACAGGGTTTTCACATTCCCATTTTTATTTATGAGCCCGCAAAGCCACAACAAAAAATGGTCAACGATCCCGTGAGCCAGTTTGATATCCTGCATACCATTTTATATATTGCCGGAACAAAGACCCCGTTTCTTACTTATGGAAATAATTTATTGGATAGCGTGCAGGAACAAAACAGGGTTGTGTTTTCAAAAGAAAACAACAATCTGTACCAGGCAATGGACAGTAGTTATGTATTGGGATTTAACCCGGTTACCGGTAAGGCGGAGTTTTGTTATAATTATAGAACAGATATAAGGAGAAGTAATAACCTGGTCTCAACTTCTAATATCATGAAAGATTCTCTTGTAATTAAAATGAAAGCGTTCTTGCAAACGGCATCATACCATTATAATAAGATTGGAAACTTCAAGTAACACGAATTAAAAACACGAATTAAGCAGTATTACTTTTTTCCTAATTCGTGTAATTCGTGCCTAAAATTCGTGTTATTAAATCAACTCACTCCACTTCCATTATCTGTAACCTCATCAGGATTTACAAACTTCAATTTACCTCCTGCATCTTCCGCCATCAATATCATCCCATTGCTTTCAATTCCCCTCATTTTGCGTGGCGCCAAATTAGTAACTACAACAACCTGCTTGCCCACGATCGCCGCCGGTTCAAAATGCAATGCAATACCACTTACAATGGTGCGTTTTTCAAAACCAAGATCAACTTCTAATTTCAGTAACTTATCTGCTTTCTCAACTTTTTCGGCTGCTGTGATCGTTCCAACTTTCAGATCAATCTTTGCAAAATCGTCAAATTGAATTTCGGCTTTTGTTGCAGGCTTTGAATTTTCGTTGGTCGGTTGTCCGTTGTTGGTCGTCTTTTTATCTTCCATTTTTGTAATTTCTTTTAATTTTTCACTTTTAGTTTTTAACTTTTCAATTTGTGTTGCTACTTCTGCATCTTCCAGCTTCCTGAATAATAATTCCGGTGCTCTTAAAGAATAACCTGTGCTAAGCAGTTTTGCTTTCCCCGCATTTTCCCAATCAAGTATTTTATCCACCACCTTCATCATAGCGATCATTTTCTTTGCAGTAAATGGCAGGAAAGGATTTATATAAACAGCAAGATTTGCTGTCAGTTGTAAACAAATATGTAAACAATTGTCAATCTTTTGCTGCGCTTCGGTTGTCGGTTGTCCATCCTCGTTTGTCTGCTTTGCAACGATCCACGGCTCTTT